>CAZLJI010000516.1:0-2422 GCA_964559565.1 uncultured Ignavibacteriaceae bacterium
CTGAGTTCGAATGAAATGATTGTCGTTCAGAATTTAAACGACACTCAAATGTCCTCCCTGACCAATGGATTAATTGGCACAAACGGTCTGATCGGCACGAATGGTCTGATTGGAACCAATGGAATTATTGATACAAAAATGGCAAGAAGTCAGGCAAAAAGCATAATAGTTGTAACAGGTAAAAAGTAAGTTACAACATCTCTGAATTTTAAAGCTGCATGAATCCAAAATCCGTCAGTCTAATCTTATACATTGCATTAATTTCTCTGCAATTAAATGAGCAGGAAAAAAATTGTACTGATGAAACCATACTGGGGAAAAAAGGGATATGGAAGCAATCGGATTTTATCACCTCATTTTACGAGTCGCGAAATAAAGAAAAATATGGTGAAGCACAGAAAATAGTGTCAAATATTGCGGATATTTTTATCAATCTCATCCCCGAGCCGGCTGGAATGGAACCAAAATGGTGGGGATCTGAAAGAAATCCGGTTATTCCGGGTGGTCCTCTGGCCTACGATTTTAATTCAGATTATCTGAAGTATTTCTGCGCTAAAAATACAAACGAACTTTTACTTGGGTTTGAAACAGGAACATGGATTTATGCGCACATCAATTCCGGTGGATACGTATTCCAGATGTACGACACGCTTGAAATCAAAGGGAAACCGGAACTAATTTATCAGTTGCCCAAGCGGGCCGGAACATGGGAAGGGCATACTTGGTTTTTACAACCTGATATCGGGAAACATTCGGCGCTGGGAAGATCGGTGATTTTGCTCCGACCCGGCGAAGTGCCTTACCACTTTTTAACTTAAAAAGAATTTCTGCTTGGGCTGAAAAAAAGACTCGAAGGGAAAAAAGAAAAACAAATCCGGCTAATGGATGATTTGGAAACAGAATTGGCAAATAACATGGAGAAGCTAAATGATTTTGATAATTTGAAAAGTCAATTCATGTAAAATTACCGGAAAGAATTGGAAAAGTATAAGCAAAACAAATCAGGGCAGCAAAACAAACTTACCGGAATGTTCGATGCTGAAATATTTAAAATTGAAAACTATCTTTCAACTGCTTCAGCTAAAGAACTTGGCAAGCCCGCCATAACTGGCAACGGCGATACGTTCAGTGGTTTTTTTGACCGTGAAAACGAATTTGCCCGGCTGATGGTAAGATACAATACTGATTATTTCAAAAAAGATTTACCGCTATATGTTCCTCAGTTTATGGTTTTGCTTTTCCGATATGATGTGCATCCTGCAGCGTTGCAAATGAAAAAAATAATTGATGATAATTTCCCGCTTCAAATGCTGGAAGATATGATTGATAATCCTTAATCTTAAACTTCCTAATAATATGAAAGCAACAAAATCTTCTCAAAAAACCTCTTTTCAAAAGTGTTTTACGATACTCCTTTTTCCTATTGTTTTTTTCAATATCCATGTTGAAGCACAGGATTATTCTCGCTTTATGAAAGTGAAAGGATGGAAAATAAATTATGAAATAATTAAGAAAGGTATTGAACAAGAGCCATCAGATAAGGAAATTCCAGCGTACGATTACGATGACAAAGAACTTCCTGAATACTATGATAATGAAACGATTACAGATATTTTTAAGGCATATGAAATTCCTTTTAAAGCAGCCGAAACATATATTATATTACGAACGACAATGGCGTTGTCGGATTTGTTTTTACTTATGGACTACAAATTGAAGTTATGGAATGATTTAAAGGGTTACAGCATATCAATGCTAGTTTCCAATTCAAATGTGAACGGCAATTGCATTTTTAACAAAAAAGTAGATGAAGAGACATGGTCTGGCACTGGAAGTATTAAATATAATTTTGACGAAAAGAGTGCGGGTTACCTGCTGGGCAGTAAATTTTATGGTGTAACAGTTGGCAGTGGACAAACAAAACTTTATGACGATGAAAGTTTTTTTTCCATAAATCCAGGAAATGGGACTTTTGAACTTTTACTAATTCCCGGGAATGAAGAAAGTACCGGAATGAAGGTACAAATACATGGAGAGAACAAAATGTGGGAAGACATTATTATTGGTGTTAAAAAGGAATTTGGAGCTGATGCAGCAGAAACAGCTGTTTCGGGATTGCCTGACTTACTTGAAAAGAATAAGCCCGAAATTACAGATGCTATAGATGATTTAAGCGACCGGTATTTTATTTTTAGTCTGAATTACAGATTGCCAACTTCCGGACTGGTTATTGAAGGAGAAAAGATGGAATACGGTATTAAACTCAAGTGGAAAATCACCCCAATTAATTAACATAATTGTTGTTCTTCGGTTGTTGGTTATCAATCCCGCACAGAGACATTAAAGTTCCCTTTTAAATTTCAGGATGATCATGTGGGTAGAAAAATATCTCCTGAAGAATTCCATCCCATGATGCAAAGAA
>CAZLJI010000517.1:0-2417 GCA_964559565.1 uncultured Ignavibacteriaceae bacterium
ACAAATTGCAACTAACGTTCGGCGGTATGTGTTGTTGGCGCAGAGTCGGGGTGGCACGCGTTTTTGCCATCGAGATAGAGTGCAGAAAATATCCAATCAAACTGCGGCCGCCAGCCGCATTACAGGGTCTTAAACCACCAACCGGTTTTTGTTCGGCTGGCGTTCACGTCACCGTGCAAAAACCGTGACACCAGGAGGGGGACCCCGGCGGGAGCCGGGGCGGCCCGTACCGCCAATCACTTAATTGTCCTCTTTAGCCAGAAAGTTCTCGCGGTGCGGGAAGCCAATGACATATACCGACCTGTTAGCGGTTGGCTTATTTATTCAATTAAATTCAACTCAATAAGGATCTCTTTGGCTAATAGATATCGTGCTTGACTTAGTTTATCGAAGTTCTGTGTTTTGAAGTTCATTGAGAAGAAATACGTTCGATTATCTTTTTCTACGTAACCCACTAACCACATAATATAGTCGGTTTCATTTATCATACCTCCACCAGTCTTTCCGCTAAGTTTATAAGAATCAGTTTTTTCAAGAATTATCAAGTCTTTTACGATATCAATTGACCTTCGTGAAACCGGTAATTTATAATTATAGAACTTATTCAAAAATTCAATTTGCTGATTGGCACTAATTCTAAACTTCCCTGCCAGCCAGAATCTTGTGGGAGGTCCAGCCAGATCTTGATTGCCATAATTAAACGATTTTACATAATCATAGTACTTGTCTATTCCAACCTGCTTTGCTATTTCAAAATACACCCAGATACAAGAATATTTAATCGCAGTCTTAAGTGTTTGATTTCTATTCCATGGTTCATTAGGCCATTTTTGCCCATCCCAAATAAATACCTGATTTGTGTCTATAACAACACCCTCTTCTAAGGCTATTAGTGAATTTGGGATTTTAAACGTGGAAGCTGGGATATAACCAGAATCGCAAAGAGCTGTATTATATTTTACAATTATGCTATCTGATTGGTTATACAATACGAAGCACCCATCAACACCATATTTATAAAATTGGGGTTTCAGATTCTTTTCAATTATTGTCTGAGAATAGCAGAGGTTAATAATTGCTACAGCTACTATTGTGAGTATTACCCTATTCATCTAATGATATAATTATTAATAATTGGCGTAAGCTTACCGCTAACGTTCAGCCGGTATGATGCGTAATGCGTCGGCAGTTTCAACTGCCGTGGCGCAGCTTTTGCCCTTCTTTGCAAAAGCTGTTACAAGCATTATGCGTTATACCGGCCTGTTATGTATGGTGCCTTTATTCCATAAAAGTTTGATAATTTTTATATAAGATCTTTTCAATATCACTCTCAGTATAATTTCTAATTTTCAAACAATCTATTATTTTCTTAAAACTTTCTGACGTATTTAGTTCAGAAGGTATGTATTTTCCGTGAGCCTGTAAATCAGTTCCTAATCCTATATTATTAATTCCAATCGTTGATTTTAAATAATCGATATGATCTATAAGTTTCTCAATTCCGTCTTTTATTTCATTCTTATTAATGAACAAACCGTTAATATTAAACGAAACCATAACCATTCCATTATTATCTTTAAGTTCTAATAGGACTTCATCTGATATGTTATAATTCAAATTTGCAATGCTTTTACAGTTGGAATGAGAAGCAATCACAGGAGCACTCGAATATTTAATGACTTCAAGCATTTCATTCTCATTTAAATGTGAAATGTCAATTTTCAAATTGACTTTATTCATTCTATCAATTACCTGTTTTCCAAATTCAGTTAACTTTATTTTCTGTTGACTATTATCAAATAGTTTTTCGTTACTATTATTCATAAAAGTAATGTATTTAACTCCCAACTTTTTATAAGTGTCAATATTGGAAAGGTTATCATCAAATACACCATAAAAGTATTCAATGGAGAATTCAAATAATAATTTATCATTAGTAATACTATCAGACAGTTTATGAGATGAATTTATAATTTGAAACGTATTTTTTTGAGTAGATAAATTTCTAATATATTTTATCTCTGTTGAGATTCTACTTAATAAATCATCTGTTTTAGATCTATCTATAGGTAAAGCAAAATTGATGACATCATAATCTAAGTCTTTTAAAAATTTAATATCAATATCAATCTCGTTTTCAAGGAGAGATGGAAAACCATGATGACTATGAGCATCTAGTATCAAAAAAGTACTTTCAAGCTGGTTTGTTTTTTCAATATTAGACATTGAATCAACCTGACTCTTGATTTCAGAGCTTAATGTAATCAGGAAAAAAAAGCAAATTATATAGAAATATCTCATATTGTTGTATTTAAGGCATTATACATAACGTTCGGCGGTATGTGGCGTTGGCGCAGAGTCGCGGTGGCGCGTGTTTTTGCACTCGTGGTGCGATGCAGGATTATGCGGTTATTACT
>CAZLJI010000518.1:0-2407 GCA_964559565.1 uncultured Ignavibacteriaceae bacterium
CAGTACGGGAAGGCTTTCAGAAAAAACTGGAAGGGAAGAAATATGTTTTAATTGTGAGACTAGTTTAACTGTAAATTCTGGATTGTTACCATAAGCAGAATACCTTGATATAGTTGAAATATAGTCATCAATAAATTCTTTCAGGAAAACTTCAGTGAAACTTGGATTTTTAGCACAAAGGACTTTTTCAAAATAATCATAGTAAAGAACAATCTTAAGATGAGTCGAAGTAGTGTTGTAAACTCTTTCAACTAGTTCGTTGTGAAATTCTTCTAATTCTAGAAGAACTAATTTTTTATTATCCCCGTTTTCCAATGATGAGCGAAATATTTCTCAATTAATTTAAAACTCTAAATAAAATTTATGCTAAATCAAGTAAAAATTGAAAAATCTTCAATGATATGAGTTACCCAAAGTAGAAGATCTAGCATTTTTCTATAAATAAAAATAAATACATACATTTGTATGGTATGCAAAGAAAAGACTTCAAATCTCGTTTATTCAAGAAAACTATTAGATCAGATGACCTGGATTATTGGTTTTATCTTTATGCGGAATCACTCTACAGATTAAAACTAAACACAGAGCTCAACTGCCCTTGTTCAGAATGCTGGGTTGAAAAAACAAAACTCAATCATTTATTAGATCAGATCGAAGAAGAAGGTCACATCCCCCCAATCAAAAGGAAAAACAAAATAACCGGCAAAGGTGATTGTGGAAGGAGCTTGGGGCCGGTTGCTTAGTCAAATTTGCGACCTTTTTTGTTTGATATGAAGTTTCTATGTAAAATAGTTCTGTTAAAAAATGTTTCAAATAGTATAGTTAGCTTACAAGGAGGATTAAATTAATGGAATCTCACGTAACTGAGTCATTAAAATCATCGGCGCAGCGATCATATGATGACAAACGGACATATGAAGAAAAACTTGAGAAAGCGACAGGCATAGATGTCTTTAAATATGTTCTGCTAATTAATGTCTCTGCTCTTGAAGGATATGTTGCACAATCTAGATTACAGGCACAGCAGAGTTTCAACCTAAGCAGATTCATTTCCATAGCTGGGTTTATAATAGTCGCGATAGCAATAGGGCTCAGCATTTATCTCACTATAACAGGCAATCAAAATCTCAACGCTGCATATTTGGCAGGTATTGCAGGTGTATTAACAGAATTCATTTCTGGTGTATTTTTCTTTTTATATAGTAAAACATTAACTCAGATTAACTTGTTTCACGATAAGTTGGTGGATATGCAAAAAACAGCTTTGATCCACATTTCTGAATCTAAAGGCAGTAGTGTGAATACCGCAGTCGAAGAGACTGGTGGCGAATTACAAGCATCGTGATTTAGATTAGAAATTCTCTCTAATAAATTCAATTCTTAACTTAACCTAAGCCAGAAAAACTATTCTGGCTTAGCGTTATGAAAAATTACTTCCATTGATCTTCGTGCGAGCGATGAATAGACAGATGCTGATCTTCGTCGTGTCGATCATTGTTCCGAGCTTATCCTGAATTTGCAAAGCATCGCGGTATGAAGCAAGCATCACATCGAAGTAATTATCTGAAATAAGATTCTTATCAATGATTGTTTGACTTGATTTACCATTAAGAATCTTAACATCAAACGTGGTAAGAATTTTCGTTCCTTTCTGTTCAGCTCTTTTACAGATTTCTGCTTTATCTCCTTTATGTAGATCTTTTAGTTTCTCGTGCACTTCTTTATCAGCAAAATAACTTAGCTCTTCATTGCCACCATTCCGCACATTATACAAGTAATACTCTCCATATCTGGATGTTCCAATCAAGCATTGATCACTCATCAGTTCAATTTTACACGGCTTGTTTAGTTCCAACTCCAACTTCTTCCTTTCCATCTTCAACTCCATTTAATTTGTATGAAAATTCTACTTCACCTTCGATTACTTTAACTCCTTTTGGTATTGGCCTTGTCTTGATGTGATTTTTTATCGCAACTAAGTTTGGCTTAGCTTGCTCTGGTATGACAGTTAACCACTCAGGACGAGCATTCTTCAAAAACAACTCCAGATCATCCACTTCAACACGATCCGGCTTCTTGTGCATTTTTAAAAAGCCATTCGGCAAGTTTATCGTTTTCTCGCCGGTTTCTTTTATGAATGCCTCAAGCTTCTTTGAAAGGAAATCTATTCTCGAAGCGAGTGAACTGTTTCTAGTCAATGCCCAGTTCTTAATTATCTCACGCTCTCTTGCAGCCTGCTCAAAGTTTGATTGAATTTGTTTTTCAAGCTGTGAGATTTCAATCAGCATCAGATCAGCAAATTCCCTCGAGAGCTTCTGTTCCTTTTCTTCAGCCTCTTTAATTAACTGATCAATAAAATCACTTTCCATTTTTACTCTCCACAATTATAATTTTAAGCACAGCTTCA
>CAZLJI010000519.1:0-2406 GCA_964559565.1 uncultured Ignavibacteriaceae bacterium
CTTGGCAAACACCAGATAGGCCGAGGCAAAGGCCATCAGTTCCCAGAAAATAAAGAACAGGAAGAAATCCAGAGAAACAAACACGCCCATCATTCCTGTATCAAGTAAAAGGAACAAAGCGAAATATCCTTTTAGCTGACGATCGATTGTCCACGAAGATAGTGTTGCAATAAAAGTAACAATTGCTGTTAGTAGAACGAGAGGAGTACTTAAACCGTCAACTCCCATAAAGTAATCAATCTTAATTGTGCCAATCCATGGGAAATCCGAAATTTCAATCCACCTGAATTTTTCAACAAACTGGAATGAGTTTGCATCGTTAATACCTCCGAGCGAGTAATTGTAATTGCTCATTAAGACCGCAGCAAGTATTACTTGTATTCCAGTTGCGAACAGAGTGGTGTACTTAATTGCATTTGCATTCTCCTTTTTGATGAAGAGAAGCATCACCATCCCCAAAACAGGGATGAACGTTAGAAATGTTAGTATTGGAAAATTCATTTATCTACCCGAGTATTTTCAAAACTTAAATTGATTAAAGGAACCTATAGTCTGTTAAATAAAAACAATAAAATAACTATTGAGAATATCCCCATGATAATGTACGTCTGCACTTTACCAGTCTGGAATCTTCTGAATATCAAACCAATGAACGCACTTAGATAAGCCATAAAGTTTACAAGTCCATCTACAACAACATTGTCAAATTTTCCTGTGAAAGTTGAAACAGCTTTTGTGACTGTTGCACTTCCATCTACAATTCCATCAACAATAACCCTATCAAACCATGCAACTACATAACTTAAACCTAAAGTCCCAGCAACAAATGTTTTATGATAAAGCTCATCGAAATACCACTTGTTGAGAGAAAAGTTGTATAGTGGTTTAAATCTTTCAGCTAGTTTATCGGCGCTTACCTTTTTCCATTGATACACTACAAATGCGAAAAGAATTCCGCCGATAGCAACGAGCAATGATAGAATTACTGCTGTTCCGTGTGCGTGATGCAAAGCTTCAGTATACATTTCAGAGTACATCACTTCGTGCTTAACAGGTTCAGTCGATATAACTGCTTCTTCAGACTTCATAAAATCAAAACGTGCATTATTAGGAGTATATATAACTGGTGCTTTAATCCATTTTGTGTAGAACCAACCATCATCAGGACTCAATGGATTTGGAGTATACCAGAAGAAAAGAGAAAGCACTGAAAGAACAACCAAAGGCATTGCCATTGCAAATTTTGATTCGTGTGCGTGATCATATTTTTCTTTATTTCTTGGTTCACCGTGGAATGTAAGTATAACAAGTCTGAACATATAGAATGCAGTCATCATAGCAACTAAAAATCCAACAAACGGAAATAACCAATGTCCGGTCAAACTTCCGAATGCATAAGCTCCTGAAAGTATTCCATCTTTACTTAAAAATCCTGAAGTGAGTGGTATTCCGGAAATTGCAATTGAGGAAAGTAAAAATGTCGCATAAGTAATCGGCATCTTCTTTCTGAGTCCGCCCATATTCCTGATATCCTGTTCGTGATGCATCGCGTGTATAACTGAACCTGAACCAAGAAATAGACAAGCTTTGAAGAATGCGTGAGTTATTAAATGGAAGAATGCGAATTTATAAGCACCGACTCCAAGTGCCATTATCATATAACCTAATTGAGAAACTGTTGAGTAAGCAAGAACTCGTTTAATATCATTTTGGGTTAATGCTATCGTTGCAGGAATGAAAGCTGATAAAGCCCCAATAGCTGCAATCACAAGCATTGCATCCGCTGTCAATATTCCAAAAACTCTTACAACAAGATAAACACCTGCAGCTACCATTGTAGCGGCATGGATTAATGCGCTGACAGGAGTTGGACCTTCCATTGCATCAGGAAGCCAAACGTGTAATGGGAATTGAGCCGATTTACCAATTGCACCGCAGAAAATTAAAACGCCGGTTACTGTTAACCAAAATTCACTGTTGAAAGGTAGATTCCCTTTTGCGATTTCGCCAAATATCTGTTCGAAAGAAAAAGTATTGTATGTAACAAAAAGCATCAGCAAACCAGCGAGCATTCCAAGATCACCAATACGATTTACGATGAATGCTTTCTTACCAGCATCTGAAGCAGATTTCTTTTCATACCAGAAACCGATCAATAGATAAGATGAGATTCCAACAAGTTCCCAAAAGATGTACATCATCAGCATGTTGTGAGTGAGCACAATACCTGACATCGAAAAAGTAAATAATCCTAAATATGCAAAGTATCTGTTATACCTGATATCGCCTTTCATATAATCTATAGAGAAGAAATGAACCAGGAAGCTCACGATGTATACCACAACTATCATCAAAGCGCTGATATCGTCAATCAGCATTCCGAGGTAAATGTTGATTGAACCAAAT
>CAZLJI010000520.1:0-2393 GCA_964559565.1 uncultured Ignavibacteriaceae bacterium
CTTTCTGGAAGGACGAAATATTGGTCTCTGTATTGTTATCTGATTATTCAGAGAATTTTTTCAGGACATTTAGAGACGAGCTATTAAAAGATGACCAAAAACTATTAAGAAAAATAACTCTCTTATTACGCATCGCTTGCAAGGAAGTTGATGATGATTTCTTTAAGAGCCTAGGGGTAAAAACATTAAATTTGCTTTCTTTAAAGTATGTTCTTACTAAACCCAAGGGACATGGCTGGGGCAGCCTCATTAAATTTGTTTTTGAAAATTTAGCTGATATTGGCATAAATAATGTTGATTTTATTTTGCCAGTAATCTATGACTGGAACAATAAGTTTAGACACGGAGCGACAACAAGATTTTCAGGCTTGGTTGCATTGCAATATTATCAATGGATTGTTGATGAGGAAGTTCGTATTTCCCGTGATGATGCAAATAAGAATATACTACCAACCATAGTTTATGGCTCTTCGGAAATCCAATCTGAGTTAGTGGATATATTTGAAAAAGTTATCAAGAATAAATGGAAAAAACATAGAGATCCCTATGTCGACCTAATTAAAATTGTGCTTACTAAATTGGAAGGGATAGATGTTGTTAAAGTTCTTCCAAAATATGTTTTGGAGTTAGCTGATTTGTTTTGGACGTATACTCCAAGAGAAGATCGCCCGTTTTATGGCTCGTCAAGGATGGGTACAGAACAATATTTCGGTTTAGAAGATGATCATCTCGACTATTCTCCAGCAAGCTCATATCAAACACCAATATACTGGTTGCTACAAGCTTCATTGCAAGAAACCATTGATTTTATTCTGAATTTTACCAATAGAGCAGTTAAGAGCTATGTAGATTCTGATCTAGATAAACATGAGCCAAAGGAAGTGGAACTGTATTTTGACAATGGGAGATCTTCTAAACAGTACATAAGTAGCAGGCTTTGGGGAAGTTATAGAGGCATGGGAGTATCTCCAAATGTGTTTGCATCTATACATATGGCATTGGAAAAATTCTTCCTCGAAAGAGGAAAATATGCCGATGCCCAAACTTTAGTAGGTTGGCTTGCATATCTTCTCGAACACTCAGAATCTGCGTCTATCTCTGCTGTTGTTTCGAGTGTTGTTTTAGCTTTTCCAGAAAAGACTTTTGATGTTGCCAAAATCTTATTCAAGACGAAAGAATTTTTACTTTTCGATACCAGTCGGATGGCTGCTGAACTCGGGCATAAGAGTTCTCTTTTAGTGCTTAAGAACAGTTTTGGCGGTCTTTCTAGATATGAAAACGAAGTTCATGAAGAGGAACGGTTGAAAGCTTGCGATGACGAGCATAGAAAATGGGCTTTGGAGCATCAGTTTCTCAAGTATCAATTTTTTAAAGATGAAGAAACATCTGAAGAAGAAGCAAGTAGCAGACAAGATATTTTGTGGGAAATACTAGATAGCTACTACAAAAAGTTACCAGATTCATCTCAAGAAACAAAGGAAGATAAAACATGGAGATTGTTTCTTGCAAGAATGGATAGAAGAAAGATGCATCCTACCACTGAAGAGACCGCTGATGGGCTTGTAATTCATTTGAACCCTGAGATTGATTCAGAATTGAAAGATTATAGTGATGAATCGTTGCGTAGAAGCTCAGAACCAATGAAACATTCGTCTCTTGGACTGTGGGCGAGCTATCGAATGCATGGTGACGAAAAATATAAACAATATGAAAAGTATGAGAAGGATCCGAAACTAGCCTTAAATGAAGTTAAGGAGATCGCACAAAAACTTCAGAGTTCTAAAGCCCCTCAACTTTTTCAGTTTGAATATTCTGAAGAAGAAAGTTTCTTTTTACACAATCATCAGATTCCGTCTGATGTTTGTTCAGTACTAGCGAGAGACTTCCCTGAAGGCTTATCAGATGACGACAGAAAGTTTTGTAAAGATATCGTTTTGGGATATGCCTCTATTTTTATGCATGAAAACTATAGCTACCGAGTATCAGACGGAACACAATCAGCTATTTCGGTTCTGCCTTTGTTTATAAGTGAGAACTCGAATGATGTTAAATTAATATTGCTGCTAGCGCTCTTTAATGATTACCCAGTTGATATGGCTCACACTCGTTTTTGTGCTTTTTCTATTGTCGCAATCCAAAAGCTTTGGACAAGAAATTTCGATGATGCTCAATCGTTATTATTTGGATACTTGATGCTTAAGCCAAAATATGAAGCCATTCGAAAAAGACTCTTTAGAGAAAACCATGAAAAGGGAATTTATGAGGTTCGAGAACACAGTGTAATAAAGGTGTTTTTGGATAAAAATGAGGCTGATTTATCGAAAGTAGTAGAAAACAAACTGCCTATCGATAACTGGATAAACACCGCTGCAACTGAATTAGAAATTCTGAGA
>CAZLJI010000521.1:0-2393 GCA_964559565.1 uncultured Ignavibacteriaceae bacterium
TATGGCTGCTGATAATTACGTGGAGCTACATTTTCACATTATTGATAACAAAAATATTTATCATGTTCAGAAAGTCTGCGGAGGAAGAACCTGTTACGCCAATATCCGAAATAACAAATCTTGAGCCCTGAAAAAGTCGTAAAATATTCAGTTCCATTTTTTGTAATGGCAATTATCAGCCGTTCGATTGAAGAGATTAGTTTCATATACTACGCTGTTCCGGCGTTGAGTGTGTTCTTTATTGTTTTATTGTTTATAAGTCCAAAGTCCAATGTTCAAAGTCATTTTAAAGAAGAAAATCCGGAATTTTATAGCCAACATCCATCAACCATCATCCATCAACCATATTTCCTCTTCCTCCTCCCCGGCCTCTGGTTTTTGCTGACTTCACTCTGGTCATCATACGCGGAAATATCGGCGGTGCGAGCGCTGTATTACATTTTAATTTCTCTCGGTTGTATTTCGGCAGGAATTTTATGGGTACAGCATTCAAAGAAAAAAATTTTTGACTTCCTACTCCCTGCTAACCTTATTGTTGTGTTATTATGTTTATTCTCTCTGATCACAAATATTCCTTCGGATAGCTGGACGGCAGGACACGGTAAAGGTTTTATGGGTTTCTTCGGGCATCAGAACTTACTGGCGAGTGTTTTGCTTTTCACGCTCCCAGCAGTCTGGGGGTTAAAGATTAAAGATAAAAGTCAAAAGATTAAAGGAAGAAAAGTTTTTTTCTTTATACTTTTATCTTTGAACTTGTTAGTGCTAACACTAACCTACTCCCGTTCTGCACTACTTGCACTGATCTTTGGAGTGATAGTCTTTCTTATTCTAAACAGAAACTGGAAAGTGATCACCTATGGATTTGCAATTACGGCTGTACTTATAATCGCTATTTATTCTATACCTTCACTGAATCAGGCTGTTGATAAAATAATCAAAAAAGATTTTCCTGAAGTTTATTCATCAAGAATGTGGATGTGGGACCCCTCGTACAAAGCCGCACTTGAGGGAGGTTTATTCGGACTTGGTTACGGCATCAGTCATCCAGATATAAGATCAGGAGAATACAGCGATCGTTTTGTTGATGGAAGAATTATCAGAGAAAAAGGAAATTCGTCGCTTGCTTTGGTTGAGGAAACGGGAGTTGTCGGATTAGTTCTGTTTCTACTGCCAATATTATTGATCGTCATCCTGAGTGTAACGAAGGATCTCCATCAGACTAGATTCTTCTCCCGTCAAGACGGGATCAGAATGACAACTGATCTCTCACCACCCACTACTCACTACTCACTACTAACTGCTGCGTTAGCAGCCTTCCTCATCCACGCCCAATTCGAAGCATGGTGGGTTGGAGTTGGGAGTGTTCAGCTGCCGTTGTTTTATATTTATTTCGGTTTGATAGTTCTAAGTTCAAAGTCCAATGTCTAGTGGTTCAAAGTTTTAATGGTTAATATTCGAAAATGAAAATAGAAAGATTCGAAGATATTGAATCCTGGAAAGCAGGAAGGGAATTGACTAAAATTGTATATGAACTCACAAGCAAAAGTTCTTTTAGTAAAGATTTCGGTCTTAAGGATCAAATTCAGAGAGCTTCAGTTTCCATAACATCAAATATTGCTGAGGGATTTGATTCAAAAACAAACAAGGCTTTTATTAATTTTCTGAATTACTCATTCAGATCTGCCTCTGAGATTCAATCATTACTCTATGCTGCTTATGACCTGCAGTATATTAATAAAGATGAATTTGAGTTAACATATGATCAATGCACAAAAGTAAAGAAATTGATAGGCGGATTCATCAGATACTTAAATCAAAGTGCTAAGGCATAAATACCAAACGAATTAACATTGAACTAAATAGCAAATTGACATTGAACCAACTAACTTTGAACAAATAAACTTCGAACTAAAAACAATGTGCGGAATATTCGGCGTAATCAACTTTAACGGACAGCCTCTTGATAAAGAGAAAATCTTATCTGCAAGAGACGTTCTCGCTCACCGCGGACCGGATGACTCTGGTATCTACTATTCAACTTTCAACTCAATAACTTCGAACCAACAAACTTCGAACTATGAAACTAATATTGCCCTTGCTCATCGCCGCTTATCAATAATCGATCTCTCCCCTGCTGCTCATCAGCCGATGGTTTCGGATAATGGTAGATATGTCATTGTGTTTAATGGGGAAATTTTTAACTACAGGGAGTTGAGTGACCAGTTAATAGTGAATAGTGACCAGTTTAATACAAAATACCAGTCACCGATCACTAATTACAGATCACTCCAAACGAAGAGTGACACAGAAGTCATTCTAAAACTTTTTGCTGAATATGGTATAGAATGTTTAAATATGTTAAGAGGAATGTTCGCATTTGCAATCTGGGATGA
>CAZLJI010000522.1:0-2392 GCA_964559565.1 uncultured Ignavibacteriaceae bacterium
ATCGACTAGTGTAGTGATATATTCGTCAAGCAAATCAAAGATTTCACTTTTCAGCCTATCGCCCTGCAGAGCACGATTTCGTTTTGTGTAGATGACTTCTCTCTGGGAGTTCATTGTGTTGTCATATTCCAGCAAACGTTTTCGAATGGAGAAGTTATTCTCTTCAACTTTCTTTTGAGCTCTTTCTACTGATTTGCTTATCAAAGGATGCTGAATAACTTCACCTTCCTTCAATCCCATTCTTTCCATAACAGATGAAATCCTATCCGAGCCGAATAATCTCATCAGGTCATCTTCGAGAGACAAAAAGAATTTTGAAGTACCGGGATCTCCCTGTCTTCCGGCACGACCTCTTAGCTGTCTGTCAATTCTGCGTGATTCATGTCTTTCAGTTCCAAGTATGTATAATCCTCCTCTGTCTACTACACCTGCACCGAGTTTAATATCCGTTCCTCTTCCTGCCATATTTGTTGCGATAGTAACAGCACTTATCTCACCTGCGTGTGCAACAACATCTGCTTCCTTTTGATGCTGTTTTGCATTTAATACGTTGTGTTGAATTCCTTTTCGCTTCAACATCCTGCTTATTGTTTCTGAAACTTCAACTGAGGTTGTACCAACCAGAACCGGTCTGCCTTCCTTTTTCAGTTCATCAATTTTTTCAATAACAGCATTGTATTTTTCTCTTTTTGTTTTATAGATAGCATCATCAGTATCGTCTCTAATACAATTTTTATGCGTTGGAATAACAACCACTTCAAGATTATAAATTGAGAAGAACTCATTCTCTTCAGTTTCAGCAGTTCCGGTCATACCAGCAAGCTTGTTGTACATCCTGAAATAATTTTGCAAAGTAATTGTTGCAAGAGTTTGAGAGTCCCTTTGAACTTTAACGTTTTCTTTTGCCTCGATTGCCTGATGCAATCCATCACTGTATCTCCTGCCGGGCAAAACTCGACCGGTAAACTCATCCACGATCGCTATCTTTCCATCTTCAGTAATGACGTACTCAACATCTTTATCGAATAAAGTGTAAGCTTTTAATAACTGATGCAGTGTGTGTATCCTTTCACTAGCTTCAGAATATTTTGAATAAAGCAGATCTTTCTTTTGGATCTTCTCCTGCTCAGACAGGTTCGGATCATTTTCGAATTTACTTATTTCAGTTCCGAGATCAGGCAGTACGAAAAATTCTTTTTCCATTCCGCTTCCCTGTGCAAGCTCTTCACGTCCTTTTTCAGTCAGATCAATACTGTTATTCTTCTCATCGATAACAAAGTAAAGCTCATCATCAATGATGTACATATTCTTGGCTTTTTCACGAAGATATTCAAGCTCTGTCTCCTGCATAAGTTTTTTGTTGGAAGCCTCACTTAAAACTTTTGCAAGCTTGTTGCTCTTTGGCAAGCCTCTGAATGCTCTGAATATCAGTACTCCTGCTTCCGGAGTTAATCCACTTTCCTCAAGAATTTTTTCTGCTTCAGCTAAAATGTTTGCAACAAAATTTTTCTGCTTCCTGTAAAGCCTTTCTATTCGTGGTTTCATTTCATTGAACTTATGATCATCAACATCAACCGGACCGGAAATAATGAGTGGAGTTCTTGCTTCATCAACCAGAACAGAATCCACTTCATCCACAATTACATAATTATGCCCGCGCTGAACCTGTCCTTCTTTGTCAACTGCCATATTATCACGTAAGTAATCGAAACCAAATTCATTGTTTGTTCCGAAAGTTATATCACGGTTATAAATTTCTTTTCTTTGCTGTGGACTCATTGTGTTGAGAATGCAGCCGACGGTAAGTCCGTGGAATTTATAAATCTCACCCATCCACTCGCTGTCGCGTTGAGCAAGATAATCGTTCACAGTTACAAGATGAACACCCCTTCCAGTTAGTGCATTGAGATAAACAGGAAGAGTTGCAACGAGAGTTTTCCCTTCACCTGTTGCCATCTCGGCAATCTTTCCCTGGTGCAAAACCATTCCGCCGATAAGCTGAACATCATACGGTACCATATCCCAGTGAATCTTATTTCCTACAACCATCCACGATTTACCAACCAATCTTTCACAGGTTGATTTGACAACTGCAAATGCTTCAGGCAAAATTTGACCTAGAATCTCTTCGTATTCTTCATTCAGTTTTTCTTCTAATGCATCAAGTTCGTCGTAAGCAGCATTGCGGTCAAAATCTTCATCGCTTTGCAGCTTTTCCTTAAGCTCGTCAATCTGCTTTTTTGTTTCAGCGGTGAATTCATTTATTTTACTCTTGAACTCCTGTGTTTTAGCGCGTAATTCATCATCGGAAAGCTGCTTGAGCTTATCATATTCCTGGTTTATTTCATTAACTACCGGCCATAGCAGCTTCAGATTCTTCTCGTGCTTATCG
>CAZLJI010000523.1:0-2388 GCA_964559565.1 uncultured Ignavibacteriaceae bacterium
ATTGGAATAGTTTCTGGAATTGTCTGTTACTTTGCAGTTTCACTAAAGAATAAACTTCAGTGGGATGATGCGCTTGATGTTTGGGGCGTTCACGGAGTTGGCGGTTCAATTGGAATTATTATGCTGGGATTATTTGCATCAAGCAGCGTAAACCCGATGGTTACAACTAATGGATTATTAGTCGGTGGAGGTTTCAATTTCTTATGGATACAATTGATTTCTGTAATTGGAGTTTGTGCTTATGCGTTTATTTTTTCTTATGTGATGCTCTGGTTAATAAACTTTGTCACTCCGGTTAAAGTCACCAAAGAAGAAGAAGAAGCCGGGTTAGACAGCTCATTGCACGGTGAGGTAGCATACGAATAGGATTAATTAGCTTTAATTTTTTCAAATCTCCGGTGATTCAAAGTAATTGCCGGAGATTTTATAAGCTGTCTGAGTAGTTCCAATTTATTGGAACATATCGAAGCCACCGTTCCCATAGGTTGTCTCGATACTTTTCTCACTCCGTTCGGAATACTCGACAACCATTTTACTGATTGAGGTGACTGAGTCTTCGTCGAAGACGAACTTATCGAAGTCACCGGCTGACAGGTTGTCTCGATACATTCCTCGCTTTGCTCGGAATACTCGACAACCATAATTGCTCTGAAGGTGGTTGAGTAGGCCTGCTAAAGCGGGACGTATCGAAACCACCGCTACTAACTTTGCTTCGCCTTAAAAAATCCCCACGTAACAATATCTTTATCAACAGTTGCTTTTCCGAGCAGTTCAAATCCAAGATGAAGATAGAAATTAACATTTGCTTCGACTTCGGTGTTGAGACTTACGCCCGTGCTTGTCGGATGTTGTGAAACTAATTCTTCCACTGCGTTGATGAGTTGACGAGCTAATCCTTTTCCCTGGTATGCATTTCTGACTCCGATCATATTCAAATGGTGATGTGGTTCTTTGGGAAGCAGACCGAACGCAACATTTCCATAATTTTCATAACGAGCTTTTTCATCTGAGCCAATTTCTATCCAGAGTTCGTCACGCAGTTTTAACAATTCCGGTGGTGATGGAATTTCCCCCGGTAAAGTTACAGCCGCTGCTGCAACGAGTTTATTATCTGAGTTATAAATCCCGAGCAATGGTTCTTTTCTTAAAGACCTTGCGGTAACAAAAAATGTAACCAGCTTGCGAAGCCGATTATCGTAGTCTTCTTTCTCTCCGAGCACATATTTCATTACCGGGTAATTGTAGAAAGCTTGGCTGAGAACGGCTGAGATTTCGGGGATGTTTTGTAAAGAGCGATTAACAAATTCCATAAATTCAGTTTATATCAATTACTTTATTCAGAGAGTTTACCATAATTTTTCCAGAGATCGTAAGTGATTTTCTGTTGCTTTACCAAATCATCATATGCTAAGGACTTTTTTAATCTGAGTAATAGTGAATTTCCATCATCTTTAAAGTCAGTGATAAATTCTTCGTATAAAGTCTGCTTATCGAAAAAGTAAAATTCAATCTCGTTCATATATTCGCGAATGATCTTTAATGCATCCTCAACATTTTGACGCGAAATGCCAAATTTATTTTTTCCAAAAACTGCTTGAATATCCCTATGTGCCACAATCTTATTTCTACGATGTCTAAATAATTCAGTAGCTGCTTTTAAATTCTCTAAAACTTCAGCTAGCTTATTATAGATTTCTATTGAAATCTCTTTTTCGATGTGTCCAAGTAAATAGTAAAAACTAAGGTTTTTGCTCTTGCCAAATTCGGAGCGGTCAGTCAATCTGCTTAATTCCAACGTTATATACTCAAGCATCAAATCTTGAAACAGGATAAAAAATGCAGGCGACGTTTTATTAATAATGTGAATTCTATTCTCATTAGTTCCAAGTATTTGTCTATAGATTATCCAATAATAGTGCAATCGAATAATCTCAGATTTTAATTTGTCAAAGAGTTCTTTAGAATTATCGTTCATATTTATTTCAATTTTAAAAAATATTCTTAGTAATTATAATACTGTCTTATAAACTCAAATTCAACAATATCATATTTAATACCAGAAAGGGCATCTTGGTGATGCCCTTTGTCAAAAAACAAACAAAAAATCTTTGAGCATAGTGATGCTAAAACTTGTGGTCATCTACCAAGTGAATCTTCCTCAATAGCATCCGGATTAAACTGTGGATTATTTGCAAAAGATTGTAATTCATTCATAATAAAATTTTTTTCATCCTTAGTTAAATGGACAAAGTATAATGTATCAAAAGCTCTTCCCTTTGTAAACCTCATTTTGCAAACAAATTCATCGTCATCAAATAAATATTTCGAAATAAGAATTCCTTCTTCATCGTACTCAGACCAAATACCGTTTCTTTTACCATTTCTCCA
>CAZLJI010000524.1:0-2381 GCA_964559565.1 uncultured Ignavibacteriaceae bacterium
AATTCGTCGGCTTTTCTCTGGTGCTCAATAATAATCTCAGTTTGTTCTTTTGATTTGGTTTCATCTCCACGATCAATTGATGAAATAAGTGTTTTAAGTTCACTCTGCTTTTGGTTTTGAATTTCAACATACTCTTTTTCTATGGACTCATATTCGGAACTATACATACCTGATTTAACTTTTGCTTCTTCAACAGGATTAAAAAATAAGGGAGGAGTTACAAATTGGAAGAACACAAATACCATAGCACCAATAAACAAAATAATGAACTGCATCGGTACTTTAACTAATCCATTTGTCAGTAATGCTAATCGACTTTGAGCTACCGAACTTCCTGCTAGATATCTTTGCACCTGCGATTGATCGGTTCCGAAATATGAGAGCATTAAAAAAGTTCCGCCAATTATTCCTGACCAGAATGTATATCTGTTGCTTAAATCAAATGTAAAATCTATAGCATTAAGTTTACCCATTTTGCCGGCAACGTAAGCCGCATCAATAAATGAAACATCTTTTGGCAGAAGAGACATTAGAACATAAAATGCTGCAAACATTCCTACAGTGATTATAATCATCTGGAGAAAGTGAGTTTTGTTTACAGCAACCGTTCCACCAACTGTTGTGTAGATAATCACCATTGTGCCAACAACAATTATAGTGAAATTCATTTCCCAACCGAGAATAACAGAAAGAATAAGTGAGGGTGCATAAATTGTAAAGCCTGCAGCCAAACCGCGCTGCGTCAAAAAAAGTGCGCTACCCAGCATTCTGTTTTTTAAGTCAAAGCGTTTTTCCAAATACTCGTAGGCTGTGTAAACATTCAATTTATTATAAATTGGGACTGCAGTGATGGAAAGTATTATCATTGCGATTGGTAAGCCAAGATAAAACTGCACGAAGCGCATTCCGTCAACATAAGCCTGTCCTGGAGTTGAAAGAAAAGTAATAGCACTGGCTTGTGTTGCCATTATT
This sequence comes from uncultured Ignavibacteriaceae bacterium, assembly GCA_964559565.1. GTDB lineage: Bacteria > Bacteroidota > Ignavibacteria > Ignavibacteriales > Ignavibacteriaceae > IGN2. Next base: position 973 of record CAZLJI010000524.1, read on the forward strand.
GACAATGCAACCAGCCACCATCTGGAGGTTCTTCCAGCTCTGAGATATGTGTCAACATCTTTTGCATTTCTCGATTTCCAGGTTCCATAAAGAACGACAAATCCTATGAAGCCGCACATTACAATCCAATCGATTGCACTCATTCAAATGCCTTCGTGAATAGGTAGAAAAGAAGAATCAACACAATCAGATTGAAGAAAACAAAACCATAAATTTTACTCCAGCTTCCTAAAATCGGCGGAGGAGAGTCTTCAGCATTCTTACTCAGGTCATTATCGTTATTCACTTATTCCAGCCGATAATAGATTAATAAAAAGTTTGTACGCTCCTTCAACACCAGCAGGAAGTTGACGAAAGAATGATAGACCTGTATAGATAAAATTCCCTTTACCATATTTTACAAAAAGTAGCGAACCTGATTTTGGGGTTTCACCTTTGTCATTCATTTCAAGAAGTGGAGTAAAATTTTCATCCCATTCATTTGGAAAATACAATCCACGTTCCTGAACCCACCCATCAAAATCTGTCTGAGTGATCTTGAAAGGATAATTCATCAAAGGATGATTTGGATTTATAATTGAAACAGGTGAATCTTCTTCAGTAACACGATCTCTTGAAATTGTCAATTTGTAAGGAGAAGTATCGATAATCAAATCACCGGTAGTATTGTACTGAACAATAAAAGTTCCTCCGCTCTCAACATATTTCAAAATATTTTTTTGATCTGTGGTTAACCTTTGATGGGTGTTGTAAGCTCGTATGCCTGCAATCACAACATCATAGTTTTGTAGCAATTCAGTTGTAATGGGCTCTTTGGTAAAAACATCAACTATAAAACCTAAATCTTTTAGCAGCTCAGGAATTTTGTCTCCTGATCCCATTATATAAGCAATTTTCTTGACAGTCTTTTTTTGAAAATTGAGTTTAAGAATTTTTGCTGAAGCCTCAGGCAGAACAGTTTGAGGCTGAATGTGCGGATAGCTGATTGTTACAAGACTCTTAGATAATTTCTTCCCATCAATATCAAGTTCAGCTTTTAAGCTGGTTGATAGATTATTATTAGTAGAGTTTATTTTGAATTTAAATTCCTGCTCCTGACCTTTTTCTGTAAAACTAAAATCATAGAATGATGGAGAAATTTTCCAGCCTTCCACGGAAGGAATTCTGAGCTTACCCTTTAAATAATCTTTTATGCTTTTTATAAAAACAATTATTTCCTTTTCTTCACCATTTTTTAATAAGTATAAATCCTTGTCAAAATTAACCACTGCTTCAGGAACAATTTCAATTCTTTTATAAACTTCTCCTTCCACAGGATCATTATTTCTGTAGAAAACTGGAATGGTGAAATCAATTTCAACTACATTAAAATCTACTGTAAATTTTGCGTAAAGCGGGTAATCAGTTTT
>CAZLJI010000525.1:0-2374 GCA_964559565.1 uncultured Ignavibacteriaceae bacterium
ATAGCACAGGACAGCACAGGTTTTCTATGGATTGCCACCTGGGACGGACTCAGTCCATACGATGGCTACGAGTTTAAAAATTACTTCCACAATCCAGCAGGTCATTTTTTAAAACCGGTTTGTTACCGATAAAGTTGTCGTCAACAAAAAATATATTGCCCAGCCAATCCGAATGGTAAATATTAACAAGCTCCCCTAAAATTTGGCCGGTAGTTTTTATTCTCGATTTGTGCCCGAGGAGGGCGGTGATATCGCAAAAATCGCAGTTAAACGGGCAGCCACGCGAATACTGGATGCTTATGGTTGAATATTTTGATGATTTGATTAATGAATAATCGGGGACAGGTGATTTTGTGATATCGGCAAATTCAGCAGTGTGATAAATTTTCTGAGCGACGCCTGCTTCCAAATCGCTCAGAAACCTCAAACCTATCAAGTTTAATTAATGCCTTTTCAAATTGAATGATAGTTTCATTAAGAGAATTCATCTATATATGTTTTTAATATTTTAAAAATTAGTAATGCAAGAAATCAATTAATATTCACGTTTTAGAAATGATTTAATCATATTTCTATGTTTTGGTTTTAGATGTAAAAATATTTGAATTTAAAGTTATGGCTTGAATCTAATATGTGATAATTTCTATTGCAGAAAATATAGTATTAAAAGTACTTACCTATAATTTCAGCCAGCTTATCTTTTTTTATCGGTTTCGATATATAATCGTTGCAACCTGCATCGAGTGCTTTCCGTTTATCTTCTTCAAACGCAAATGCGGTTTGGGCAATAATTATGACTTCTTTGTTAAATTCACGTATCTTTTTGGTTGCTTCAAAACCATCCATTACAGGCATTTTCATATCCATCAGCACTAAATCAATGCTTGAATCTTTTTTACAAGCATCAACTGCTTCAATACCATTTTTTGCTGTGCTCATGTTTTTAATCTTAGCTTCCATTACTGCCATAAGATAAGATAGACTATCTTCATCATCTTCAACAATTAAGACGTTAATATTTTTAATGCCAGAATCGGATGATTTAACTTCTTGTGGTATAATCTGTTTTTTCTTGTTTTGATGTTCATAAGGCAACGAGACATAAAATGTTGAACCTCTTCCTTCTTCTGATTCAACCCATATTTTACCATCCATGATTTCAACATACGATTTAACAATGGCAAGACCTAATCCTGAACCTTGATGGGCTTGTCTATCTTCTATATCGGCTTTTTCAAATCGATTAAATATCGCTTCCTGCCTGCTTTTGGGAATACCAATGCCAGTATCCTGACAAGTAAAAAGTATCTGGTCATTTTCAGTTTTAAAACCAACTTTTATAGTTCCAGCTTTGGTATATTTAATGGCATTTTTAATCAGATTGGATAGTATGGAATCAAACTTGTTCTTATCTGTTGCAATCTTTAAATCATTTCCATCGATATTATTTTGCACAACAATTTCAATGTTCTTTTTCTCGGCTTCAGGTCTAAAGAATTTAACTAGTGTATCCAGATGTTTGAATAAATCAACCTCCGATTTTATAACATTTATGTCACCACTTTCAATTTTCGAAATTTCTATGATATCATTTACCGTGTTTAGAAGGCGGTCACCACTTTTTTTAATAATCTCAATATATTCATTTTGATTTTCAACTGATAGACTTGCGTCTTGCAGCAATTCGGTGAAACCCAATATTCCGTTCATTGGTGTTCTGATTTCATGGCTCATATTGGCAAGAAATGCAGATTTTAATCTATCGCTTTCTTCTGCTTTTTCTTTGGATTTGATTAATTCCAATTCCATTTGCTTTCTTTCGGTAATATCAACTTCAATACCGTCCCAACATACAATTCCATTTATGATACGTGGTTTTGAAAAATAATAAGCCCATCTGATATTTCCTTCGGGAGTGATTACTCTTGATTCTGTTTCGAATACAGACATGTTTTTTAGGGCTTCTTTTTCTTTTTCAATTAGTCCAATTACATCATCAGGATGCAGCTTACCATAGATTAAATTAGCATCTTCTTTTGCTTCTTTTGCTGTGCAGCCATATAGTTTTTTTACATTATTGCTTATGTAGTTGAATTGTCGCCTATTTTCATCAAGCATGGCTACTTGATATATCATGCCATTTACAAAATTATCGGTAATAAGTTCTAATTGCATTTGACTTTCTTCCGCTTTTTGTTTGGCATTAATCAATTCTTCATTTTCTCTTCTTTGGTCAAAAAATCTGCGCATTCCATCCAACAGCAGTGTAACCTGATTTATGTCTGATTGAGTATAATCAGATTCTTTATTTGCAACAGAAATAATGGCAATAATTTTATCCTGTTGAAAGGTTGGAATACTTAAATAGTTTTTA
>CAZLJI010000526.1:0-353 GCA_964559565.1 uncultured Ignavibacteriaceae bacterium
ACAGCGTTCTCACTTCCCCGCTTTGCTGTAAGGTTGGGAGATAAGTGTATTGATTGCCATTATAATCCTACCGGAGGTATTATAAGGAATGAGGACGGATGGAATTTCGGTAAGAATATAATGAGTGCAATTACTCCAAGAGATCAGGATTTTATGACTACACCAAAAATTGGAGATAACATCACCTTTGGACTGGATTACAGAACACAGTTTTTATATTCAGAAGAGAAAAAATGTGATTCAGATGGTTATGAAATTGAAATCCTCCAATTAAACAAAACATCGTAAAAATTGTATAAAAACAAAATATATGTTAGCCAAAAGAATCATTCCATGCCTTGACATCCGCGATG
>CAZLJI010000526.1:363-2363 GCA_964559565.1 uncultured Ignavibacteriaceae bacterium
GAACTGATTTCCAGCAGATGACAGGTTCAATCTATACTAATGTTGGATTGGCAAAAAATATTAATCTGATAGGAAGATATGATTTTATAAACGAGATTTGGGAAGCGTATGGAGTTGCTCACATTCTTCCAAACAATAGCTATATCAAAGCAGGATCTTTTGTCCCTAACTACGGAATTAGGATAGATGATCACACAGCCTACACAAGAGGTGGTGACTTTTTCTTACTTTCTTCGGGCGGAGGACAAGGATTGATTTACTCACCTTTCTATACTGAAGCCGGAGTTGAGGCTGGATTGTATATAAGCGACTGGGCTCTTTTTACCGCAAGTGCTGGTTCCAATCTGCTATATAATAGAACACTTTCTAAAGATCCAACATACACAACCAGACTAGAATTTTATCCAAGGATTGGCAAATTAGGATTACTTTTTGGTGGATCTTATGCAGCAGCCAAAATCCCTCACGCTTCTGATTTTTATGGCGGCTTTATTGGTTTTGGTTATGATCGATTTTCACTGTTGGCAGAGTTTGATACAGGTGAAAATGTCATTTCAAATGGAACAAAATCAAATTTTGCGATGGCTGAAGCAGCATATGTTGTTTTGATGGGATTGGAGGCAGTAGTTCGTTATGACAGATTAGACCCTGATACCTCAGTTGAGAAAGATGAGTTGCAGCATATAATTGTAGGCTTTGAATGGTTCCCGTATAGCTTTATAGAAATTAGACCGCAGTACAGATTTATAATTGAAGACCCCAGCCAAAAAAATAATTCAGCAGTTCTTCAATTCCATTTCTGGTATTAATTGTTTAATTAACAATACACCAGGGAGTTATTTAGAGATGACATCTTTTTACGGATAATTATATTCTTAACCGAAAAATAAATGTTCGTTTTGATCAGCAAAGATGTCATCTCTTAGGTTACCTGAGAAAATTCATCCAACTATAATAATAAATCACACAGAAGAATATTTTAGAGGATTGTATTCACTTCGCCAGATTTCGAAATAGTTCTGCATTCGACCAACAAAGAACTTTGGATCTTCCGAGTAAACTTTTCTTCCTATAGACCTAGCTTCTCGTAACAAATCAATTATTCTCCTGTCAATGAAATTTATTAATTCTCTTGTGTGCTGATCGTCTTTGAGTTTGCTTTGATTGGAAATTATTTTCTCCTTAAGTAAAAATAAATCGTTAGCGTCGCCAAGGGCATCAGATAGTTTTCCAAGAAGAATGACGAGAGGACTCATAATTTCCGGCCATAGATTACTTAATATTCTCATCGCATACCATAAGTCCTTCACACGTTTTCTCCATTCGTGAACATTCTCTTTAATAGCTTCACTAAATACGGCATACATATACCTTTGCCCTTGCTCATAAATCTTTTGAAGATTCTTTTTGATAAGCTTGAAATCATCGCCTGAAAGAGGCCAGTCAAAAACGCGGCTTCGCGCAAGCAGCAGATCTGTTGAAAGTGAATTTACTAATGCACTCTTTTTATTCTTAGCAGTCCTAATAGTTTTATGCTTTTCGACGAGAAAGTCCCTGAATACTGAGAAATCAAAATTCGACATTTCGAGCTCAGAACTTTTCAACAGTTTGCCGAAAGTCAAAATGAGAACAGTACTATCGCGTAAATCAGATAATGTTCTTCCAGCATCACGGTAAAAAGAATTTTCGACATGATGTCTTTCCTCACCAATCTGGGTTCGAATAAGTCTCAGCACTGTACGAATTTTCTTAAAGTTCTTTCTCGTGTCGTGCACATCTTCATTAAATGAAGCATTACCTTTGGATAAGTTGAAGACTGATTTATCGATAAGCTCAAGAACTATTCTCTTTAAGCCAAAGCTCAGTGTTTCATTATTTTCTAATAGGTAGCTCATTGTTGACTTTTAATTTAAATGCCAGGAAGTGCACTTAAATTTAAATAAAATACTAATGATAAGTTCTTAAAAATATATTAGGGATTTTATTTATCTAAAATTAAT
>CAZLJI010000527.1:0-2357 GCA_964559565.1 uncultured Ignavibacteriaceae bacterium
ATTTTGTCGGCGTGAAAATGGAAACAGAGCCATTGTATCAACTCGAAGCACATCTTACCCGTGATTTTATGGAGAGGCTTTGGGGATCATTTGATGTCATATCATATTCAGGTGGCAAAGCAACTATCGATGGTGTAGAGGGGAGCAAGATGAGAAATATCGGAATGTGAGGTACACTAGGTTACCATGTAAACGATAACCTGCAGTTAACTGTTTCGTACTCCTCAACTGTAAAGGATACAGATGCTGAAGACCTTAAGATGGATGGGTTCCGTATTACACTCCTGTACGGATGGCACCCGCTGGTGGAAGGCATGAGACGATTGAACGGTAAAGAATGAAATTGAGGCCTTCACAATTTTCGAACCCTTAAGAAGCAAAGTGCAAAAATCATTAATCAAAAATTCAAATAATTATGAAAAAACAAATTTTATTCATCATTCTGATATTAGTTTCAATGAAAGTCTTATCACAGGAAAACAATATTACTCTTAGCGGCGGTTATGTTTTTGCAAACATTGAAGAGGTTGACCAGAATGCAACAGGATTCAGGATCAACGGTCTATATGAGTTCAATCCGGCCGGGGGAAAATTTGCCCATGGCATTTCAGTTGGTTTTATTCAAACCAAGGCATCTTACACATCCATGTTGCAGAACTCTGATTATAAGATCACAACAGTGCCTTATTACTATGCTCCGAAATTCATGTTTGGCAATGAATCGCTGAAAGGATTCATCAAAGGCGCTCTTGGTATGCATTCATCATGGTTTGAAAGGAGTGGCTCACTCGGAACAGTTACAGATAAAGGCTTTGGTTTCTATGGCGGTGCCGGACTTGGTGGTCTGAAAACCATTAATGAAAAGGTTTTTATTAACATTGAATATGAATGGGCCTATATGTCAAATGCATATTACAAGGATGGGTTTGTTAATTCTATCATGGCCGGTATTGGATTCAAATTTTAATTTACAGTTTTAAAATCTATAAGCAATTTAAAATGAAAAAATTACTGTTCCTGGTATGTTTAATCCCATCAATTTATTGTTCTGCCCAGATTGATAAAGATCAGCTCGCGCTGACAATCAACAAGGCAGACGAGGCCAATACAGAGAAACTTAAAGCCTTTATCTGGAAAAGAAAATCAGATGTTTCGGTTGAAGGAACTTTGAAACTTACTACTATAACAGAATTCAGTTTTGATGAAGCCGGTAAGCTACAGGCTAAAATGGTAGATGCCCAAAGTTCAGTTAAACAGAAACCGGGTATTCGCGGTAAAATGCAGGAAAGTGCTGCCGAAGATAAAATGGATTACGTGGGTAAAGCCCTTGAACTTTCGCTTGCTTATACCTATATGACTAAAGGAGAATTAATTGATTTCTTTGGAAAAGCAACTGTTACAGAGGCAAACGGGATTATTACTGCAACCGGTGAAAACGTTAAGGTAAAAGGTGATAAGCTTACAGTTCTGGTTGAAGCGGCTACCAATCTTTATCTGAGTAAGAAATTCTCAAGTCTTCTTGGGAAAGATCCTATTGACGGGGAAATTAAATATGAAAAATTCAGCTCAGGTGTAAATCATGGTTCAGTTACCCTGTTGAATATGCCTGCCCAGAAAACGAAAATTGACGCTAAGAATCAGGACTATTCGCAACGGGTAAAATAGTTTCGATAAATGTTGTTAATAATTTAACAGAAATATGATGAAAAAAATTATCGTTTATTTAGTCTTTACTTTATGTGTTCTTTCTCCTGCAGCAGCCCAGGTTTACTCAGACAAAGTTGTTGGTAAAAAGAACGCTTCCCTGAGCGATAGTATTAAGGTCAAACCATATCCGTATGCCTTGCCAATATGGGGTCAAAAAGTCACCGCTATGGGATATGATCTCCCTTACTCTGCCGGACTGAGTATAAATTATTTTTGGCAAGAGTCAGATATTATAATAAGTGACCTTTTTGTTGGGTTCAACAATGGCCCGATGTACAATTTAGAAGAGATTATAAGGTTTGATAATGCTGTAGCATCTTCATATGCAATAAACTTCAGACCAGATATATGGGTGCTGCCTTTCCTGAATGTTTATGGAATATTAGCAAAAGCCAATACCTCAACTGCTATCGATGCCGGAGTTTGGATTCCTGATACAACAAATACATGGCGCGAGGTAGCTGCATTCTCTTCAGTAGCAGAATTTAAGGCAACCGGACTGGGATTTGGAGTGACGCCTACTATTGGGGTCGGAGGCGGATTTCTGGCACTCGATATGAATATGTCATGGACCGATGTCAGCGCGCTAAATAAGCCGGTATTTACATTTGTCTTCGGACCAAGATTTGGCAAATCCTTTAAATTTAAAA
>CAZLJI010000528.1:0-2353 GCA_964559565.1 uncultured Ignavibacteriaceae bacterium
CTTGGGTTGAATGGATTCGGATAGTTCTGCTCTAGTGAATACTGTGCAGGAATCAGTTCTCCTGATACCATCAGCTTCATTACTGATGCATCATTGATAACTATATCTTCTCCTGCCTTCAGATTTACATTGATCGCCTTTCCTGTCTCATCCATCAATCTGATATCCATTCCCTCTACTCTTACTGTCAATGGATATGTTACTCCACTCATATCTATCGTCTTCACTGAACTGTTTATGTCTTCTGCTATCCTTCCACTGTTGAATCGTATATCGAACATTCCTGTTGGTGGTGCTGGTGGTAATTCATACTGAGTTAGGTCTGTTTCACCCTTTACTGCATACAACGTATAATTTATTCCAGTTGCATCTGTAAGAATTATTCTTCCCCAATCTTCCGGGAAGTATTCTACCACTTCACCTTTTGCCATACTTTCTGGTATGATTATCTGGCCTGCTGCATTCAGCTTTATCCAGTAGCCAATGCCAGGTTCAAGAGTACTCGGTGTATAATACCCATTTGAATAACCAAATACAGGTCCGCTTTGTAATCCCGGAGGATTGGTTGTTATGGTGGCTATTGTTACACTCAATTCATATCCTCCAAACAAATTCCACCCTGAAGATGCTGTTAATGGATCATGAGGTACAAGATTTATTCCATTTGCAGGCCATTCATCTCCAGTATTATATGTTCTGTCTCCTGAATGTTTCATCCAGTATCCTGTTCCCGGTGTTACTGTTGTAACTGCCTGGTATCCTCAGGAATATTTAAATACACTAGCGGCCTGATCTCTGTATGCCCACCAGGTATTTACATTCTGATCTGGTGAAATCAAACCAGGTACTGATACTATATTCCAGCTATTTGACACATTTACAGATAATTGAAAAAACAAAGTAGTCTCCTGATGAGGACCACCTGATGTTGGATTATCTCCGTGACAAACAGTACACGTTTGTAAAGTTCCGGCAAATCCCTGCAAAACAATATTCTGAAGATTGTCATTTGCTTCACGAGAAGGTAAAATTGCATGCGGGCTGCTGTGACAAGCCGAACATAATAAATCTCCATGTCCCTGCGATTCTCTGAACAGTTTACCGGGCTGTTCAGCATATTGACTTCCATGACAGAGAACATCACCGCACTTTGGTTCTTCCAGCCATGGTTCCCGACCATTATTTATTGACTGAGCTATCATTTGTAATGTTCCATGACAATTTTCACATGTCATCGCCGGATTTGTAATTTGACTCATTACATCTCTGAAACATTGAGTGTTGGGACCAGGGTGACATTTATAGCAAGTTTCCGTTGTAGCTGGCAAACCTAATTCTGAATGTTGACCATGGATTACCTCTGAGAATGAAGGAAGTTCCGGATCGCCGGTTGTTCCAAGCGCATTATCAGCATGGCAATTTGCACAGAGAACAGGTGTTGTAAGAATTGCACCCTCATGTTCATTTAAAATATTTTGTTCCGAAGAATGACAACCGGATTGTACACAACCAACCTCATTACTCACAGGTATTACTACATCTGTTGTGGCTAAAACTTGTAAGCTCGTTTGATCTTTTGCAACAAGATGAATTAGCTGGAATGGACTCTCGTTAATTAGATTATTATCCTGGAAAGGCGTAATCGGTATGCCGCGGGCAAAATAGTAGTTTCCTTCCGGATCAAGAATGCCAGTCAATCCCTTACCTGTCAATCCGATATTATCTGGAAGCGGCTGTGGAAGACCGAAAAGCTGTTGTGCATAAGTCCAGAAATTTGTTTTTCCCACTGAATATGTATTCCCTGGAATGTTATATTCAACTATAACACCGGATGTAATAACCTGAGGAATTTGTCCGGGTGTTTTCTTTATTAGCTGAGCATAAATGTTATTGAATGGAGGAAGGATTGCGATTTTAGAAAAATCTTTGTTTGCACAATGCATCCCGAGGTCATTCCAACCAACCAGAACATAACTTTGTGCAGTAACAATAAACTGCAAAAAGAAAATTAAAATGGGAATGAACATACCCCTAAACTTCAATTGATCTTTCATATTATTACCTCTCTTTGATAGTTAATCAAAAAAATAATTTACTTGAGCTTATTAAAACTCACGCAGTTTTTGAGTCATTTTTTTGGCTGAGTGATAACTCCTTTTTTACTTAATAAATTTATTAAAATAAGTTGGGAAAAATGGTTCGGATAAATGCCCACAACAAATTGCTACTGATACTTAGCACTTATATTAACCAAAGTCAAGGATGCTAAGTTCAATAATAACAAATGATCGTTCCTAAAAGCTTTGAATTTTTAATTTTATTGATAAAACTCATTCCTCTCTCTCTCTCTCCA
>CAZLJI010000529.1:0-2351 GCA_964559565.1 uncultured Ignavibacteriaceae bacterium
TGATGGTGGTCAGGAAGTTTATCACATTCATATGCACTTACTTGGCGGAAGACAGATGAACTGGCCTCCTGGCTGAGGCCCCCTCCTTTTTCCTCCCCCAAAGGGGGAGGACATATTTTCAATTACAAATAAAAACTAACTTTTGACCCTGAATGGATTTACCATTGTCATTGATCTTTTATCGTGATCCACACTTCCAAACATCAATGCTTCATACCCATATTTATCCCGAATCTTTGTAACCGCACGAAGCATTCTTTTTCTTTTTATCTCTTCCCATTCAAATAGCTCCTGCTGCTCAGAAAATTTTGAAAACTTGCTTACCCCAATTCCGATTAATCTCACTGCTACTCTTCTTGTGTGTGCTTTCATCAGCATATCCCAGGCGCCTTCAAACACTGCTTTATCATCATCAGTTGGCTTAATAATTCTTGATCGTGTCAATGTGTTAAAATCTGAATAGCGCAATTTTATATGAACATTTGAAGCCAGCCAATCCATATCTCTGAGTTCCTGACAAACTTTTCCTGTAAGCTTGAATAACTTTTCTTTCAGAAACTGCTTACTCGTAACATCTGCAAAAGTTCTTTCGTGCGAAATACTTTTTTGTTCATAGTTATCTACAATCAGATACTCGTTGCCTTCGCCACAAGCTTTCCTGTAAATATCAATTCCGTATTTACCATAAGCTGCTGCAAAATAATCCTGCGGAAGTTTTGTAATATCACCTATCCTGTAAATTCCTTTTGAGTGAAAATCCTTCAGTGTAACTTTTCCGACACCTGGAATTGCTTCAACAGGCATTGGAGAAAGAAATTCTTTTTCCATTCCGGGAAGAATGTAAGTAATACCATTTGGCTTCATACAATCAGAACCAATCTTTGCAATCGTTTTATTACTGCCAATACCGATTGAACAAGGAAGTGATAATCTTTCCCAAATTTCTTTTTGAAGGAATGAAGCAAAGGCAAATAGAGAGCCGTACACATTTCTGCAACCAGTAAAGTCCATATAGAATTCATCAATAGATGCCTGTTGAACAATTGGTGCATACTGCTGAAGTATATTTTTTACTGCTTTTGAAAAACGTGAATATTCGCCGTGACTTCCGTGAATATAAATTCCATGAGGACAAAGCTTGTACGCGGTTCTGATCGGCATAGCTGAGTGAAGACCAAATGCTCTTGCCTCGTACGAACATGCAGCAACCACTCCCCTTCCGTACTTCGGATCGCCACCGACGATTACGGGTTTGCCTATCAGCGAAGGATTAAGTATCCTTTCAACTGAAACAAAGAATGCATCGAGATCTAAGTGAAATATTGTACGCATTGTTAGTCAATAGTCATTGGTCATTTGTCATTTGTAGTCATTCATTGTTCTTTTAACAATTTAACAGTATAACAATTAAACAATGTTTTAGTTAACTAATAATTCTTCTAACCTTGGATAAGCTTTAATGATCGTTCCCGGCATTTCGACTTTATCTCTCTCTTCAAGTAGATGTATCAACTCAAATGCATTTGCAACTGCATCCCCCTGCGGATGGTTATTCATTATTACGTGCACTTCTTTCACTTTTGTCTGTATAGATTTTATCTTTTGCTCAATTTCTATTAACTCACCGGGAGAATAAAGATATTTATACCTTTCACTTCGTTCTTCATACGATTGCTCTTTACCAAAGCTGTTAATGGATTTCTTCCATGCCTCAATATTTCTTCCATGAAAGCGAATGTATGCTCTGTCATTTGTAATGATTGGTTCAAACGGAATTGCCTGTCCAATCTGCGGTTGATCAATTGTGCAGAAAGTAAGATCGTTCTCTCTAAAAAATTCAAATGCTTTTTCATTCTGCCAGGATGAATGTCTTACCTCCACAAAGATTTTATAGTTAGGAAAAAGATCTTTCAACTCCTGAACATATTGTGTTGCCGAATTATTAAATGGGAATGAATACGGAAACTGAATCAACAAACCGCCAAGTCTTTCTGCATTAGCCAGAATATCAAGATTATATCTGACTGCTTTTATGCTCTGCTCATCAAATTTCCTTTTGTGTGTAAAATCCTGGTGAAGTTTTATGTGAAAAATAAACTCATCACTGTCGGTTACTTTCTTAATCCATCCTTCAACTATTTTTGGACTGAGATAAGCATAGTAAGTCGAGTTCACTTCCACACAATTAAAATAGTGCGAGTAAAACTGCAGCCAATCAAATTTGCTGGTTTGCTGTTTGGGATAAAATGATGGCACCCAATCCTTGTATGACCAGCCAGCTGTTCCTATGTAATATTTTGGCATATCTTAACTCTAAATTATAGCCAATCACTAAACGCACTTAGTTAACA
>CAZLJI010000530.1:0-2345 GCA_964559565.1 uncultured Ignavibacteriaceae bacterium
ATTTTAGGAATATTTTATTTCAGGTCTCTCTAATTTTTTTGGTAGAGACCTATACTATTTCCATCAGGGTCGGAAATAACTGCGTACCAGCCCATAGCGGGGATTGTAGTTTTTCCAACTTTTATATGCCCTCCGGCAGTTTTGGTTTTTTCCAAAACCTGTTCGAGCTGATCAACAGTAACATGGAAAACCGTTGTGTTACCTTTAGCTACTGAATCAACTTTTCTTAATCCTGCCATAATTCCCTGGTGATTGTTGTAAAGCAGGTAACCATTTCCAAAAGGTTTAAATTCCCAATCAAAAACTTTCTTGAAAAATTCAGACGAGCGATTAACATCTGTTGATGGAATCTCTATGTGTGAGATGAGTGGGTTTGGCATGTTCACTTCCTTAAATTTCTAACTGATTAAAATGAATTGTTATCTTAGACCTATACAAAGATAAAATTTATATCTGAAAACCTGAAAACAAAGTTCGGACTTTTTATGGAAAAAATTCTGCCCAATGAAGTATTTTATGATGAATTGGCTTCTGATTACGATGATATGATTTCATTCAAAAAAACTGTTGAGAAGAAGAAAAATCTGCTTAAAAATTTTGTAACTGATGAAATGAAATCTGCTGCTGATATCGGATGCGGAAGTGGAGTAGATTCGATATCTCTGTCTTAATTAGGATTGAAAGTAACTGCGTTTGATCCCTCCAGTGAAATGCTGAAAATTGCAAACTCAAATTCTGAAAGGATGGATATAGAAATTGATTTTCGAAATTATTCTGCGGATGAAATTCCTGAATAATTCGATAATAAATTTAATTTGGTTGTTTCTCTGGGAAATACGTTTGCGAATATTCCCAAAGAAAGATTTCTCAAATCATTAAAAAGATGTTATGATATCTTAAAACCAAATGGTAAACTAGTCATTCAGGTTTTGAATTATGAAAAGATATTAGCTGATAAGCAGAGGATTGTGAACATCACAGAATCAGCAGATAAGTACTTCATCCGTTTTTATGATTTTACAACTGAGCATATCGTCTTTAATATTTTAACTTTCAGTAAAACTGATCCTGGGCAAAACAAACTCATATCCACTAAAATCTACCCTCATTCAAGGGAAAATATTGAATCAGGATTGGAAAGGGCAGGATTTAATTCTGTTCAATTCTATTCGGATTTTCAATTGGCCCCATACAATAAAGAGCAAGCTAAGGACCTATTTATAGTAGCGACAAAAATCTAATTAGTTCGATTTCGTCTCGAAAATGTGATATTTATCATAAATAGTGACCGCTTACAAGAAAAGTATTGATTTGAAAATCCAGAATTTTTATGTTTGAATAAACGTTCAGTCAAAAATATGCCAAGAACAAAACAACAGTTTGAAACAATGAGAAAAGAGAGCCGCCAGAGAATTTTGGATGCTGCTCTAGAGGTATTTGCCAAGCAGGGTTATAACTCAGCTACGGTTAATGCAATTGCAAAAACAGCGAAAATTTCCAAAGGTTTGATGTACAATTACTTCAAAAGCAAAGAAGATATGCTCAATGAACTAATGATTGGAATGCTGGAAGCTCTCATGTGTGAGTATATGCCGATTAAACCCAAGGAGAAATTTACTAAAGAGGATATAACAAATTTCATCAATATAGGAATTGACTTGGTGCTCGAAAAACCGTATTACTGGAAACTATACTTTAGCGTTGCAATTCAACCTGAAGTTATGAATATAGTATTTGCAAGAATGATGGAACTTGGACAACCATATATGACTGGACTAACAGAATATTTTAAAGAAAAGGGATTTGAAAATCCGGAAGTAATGACGAGATATTTTTCTGCTATGATGGATGGGATTCAATTCCATTGTATGTTAGATCCGAAAACGTTTCCGGCTGAAGAAGTTAAGAAAATGCTGATTCAACAATTTGCGTTGTGATGAAAACAATTGAACCACATAGGTACATAGAAAACATAGATGATTGCTATTGTGTCCTATGTGTCTATGTGGTTAAAAGAGGAGAATAAAATGAAAAAGTTAATATCATTACTAACAATCATATTATTAGTAACAATAAATGCTCAAGATGCGAAAGAGATAGTTCAAAAAGCAGATGAACTGATGCGTTCGAATAGCAGTTACTCTGAAATAATGATGACTATTGAAAAACCTGATTGGTCGCGCACGATGGGAATGAAAGTTTGGGCTCTGGAGCCAGACTATGCTCTCATCTATATAACTGAACCTGCAAGAGATAAAGGAAGCGTCACTCTCAAAAGAAAAAATGAAGTCTGGAACTGGCTGCCATCTGCACAACGGGTGATAAAAATTCCGCCTTCAATGATG
>CAZLJI010000531.1:0-2343 GCA_964559565.1 uncultured Ignavibacteriaceae bacterium
AGGTAAATATAATATAGGAGGAGGAAGCCCAACATCCTGGGTTGCAACTGACCCTCTATTTGAAATAGGCAATGGTACTTCTACGAGAAATAATGCCCTAACCGTTTTAAAAAATGGTACGATAACAGCTCCAAGTTTAACAAACTCATTAATAACCACAGCAGGAGCAAAAGCCTTAATAACCAAAGAATATGCCGATGCTAATTTTTCACAATCTTCTGGTCTGGAAAAAATTACAGAAGGCGGAAATACTGGTTGGCGGTTAATTGGACAAAACCCAGCGAATTATGGAAATATTGGGTATAATGCTGTAGATTTAAGTGTTAATTTACAAAATTCAACAACAAAAGGTGCTACAGGAATATATGCCACAGCCATGGGTTATGGTACAACAGCATCAGGTGATAATTCAACAGCTATGGGAAGAAACACAACAGCTTCAGGTGATTATTCAACAGCCATGGGTTATACTACAACAGCTTCAGGATTTCGTTCCATAGCTATGGGAGCTGGTACAAAAGCCGAAGCCCATTACTCTACTGCAATAGGTACATATAATATAGGAGGAGGAAGTCCAACACAATGGGTTGCAACTGACCCTCTATTTGAAATAGGCAATGGTACTTCTGCTGCACCAAATAATGCCCTAACCGTTTATAAAAATGGAAATACAGATGTTGATGGGATTCTACGAGCACAAAATAATATTTGGCCAAGCAAAGGTGCAGGTGTTGAAATAGCATATAACAATTCGCTGGGCATTGGGTATGTTCAAACTTACGACAGAAATACTGCCATCTGGAAAGATTTGGCTTTTGGGGCTTTAAACGTTAGACCTGTTAGCGATAACTTTACAAGTTTAGGAACTTCAACTATAAGATGGAGTAAAGTTTATTCCGCAAATGGTAGTATTCAAACTTCCGACAGTAGGATGAAAAAAGAGATTAATGATATTCCATATGGTTTAAACAGCATTTTAAAACTGCGCCCGGTTACTTTTAAATGGAAAGAAGGAAATCAAAATGTCAATTTAGGACTGATAGCACAAGACGTACAAAATTTAATTCCGGAAGTGGTAGATATTGGCAATGATAAAGATAAAACACTTGGATTGAATTATTCTAACCTCATACCAGTTCTGATTAAAGCCATTCAGGAACAGCAGGAATTAATTCGACAACTGAAAACTGAAGTTGAATTATTGAAAAAATAACATATTGACAATTAAACCATTTAAAAATAAAAGGGATATTAATAATTATTATGGTTTTCAGCTTTTTGTATTTACAATCACTTTCACAAGAAGCTGTTTCCAAAGCCAGGCATTACAAGGAAGCATCCGGGGTGGAACCAAGCCTGATTTTGGATGAACCAGTGACAACCCCCGTGAAGGTGAATGTTATATACGATAACTATGTTTTTAAGGAAGGAACACATTCTGACTGGGGATTCTCTATATTGATTGAAGGACTTGATAAATGTATACTCTTTGATACAGGTACACAACCAGAGATTTTTAAAGAAAATTTCATGAAAATGGGACTTGATGCTTCTCAAATCGATGAAGTATTTATTTCACATGAGCACGGCGACCATACGGGAGGATTGGGTGCTGCACTTGGCTTGAATCCTGATTTAAAAGTTGTTGTACCAGAAACTTTCAGCAATAGCTTTTTCAGGATTCCTGCAACAACAGGTTCTGTTGCAGAACTTGTAAGTAATCCTGTGCAGGTTTGCAATGGGCTATATACCACTGGCATAAACGGGGAAGCCATACCCGAACAATCGATGGTTTTGAATACAGGTAAAGGACTGGTAGTGATAACCGGCTGTGCACATCCTGGAATCATTAATATACTTGAACGGGTTAAAAAAGACTTTGGAAAAGAAGTATATATGGTCTTTGGTGGATTTCATCTGATGAATTAATCGGAGAAACAGATAAACGAAATAACAGATAAAATGAAGCAAATGGGTGTAAAGAAGTGTGGTGCCACACATTGCACAGGAGAACAGCAAATCAAATGGTTCAGACAGGCTTTTGGAGAGAATTTTATTGAGTTGGGTAGCGGTAAAATACTTGCAATTTAATAATGCGACAACTAATCACAATCAGCTTCTATAACCACATTTAATCTGTAAAATTTAATTCAAAAATCATTACATTGATAATAATCTTTCTGCTACATCTCCTTTTCTTGCTAGTGCGAATCTGAAATCCTTGTCTTGATTTGTAAAAAACAAAAATCAGTTGACCTGACAGACAAGGCATCCGTCAATTGACGGACAAATTTGCGCCAGCAAGCGGGATGTTTATGCAAGCTTAATTTTAGCTTGCTTCCG
>CAZLJI010000532.1:0-2340 GCA_964559565.1 uncultured Ignavibacteriaceae bacterium
TACTGCAGATATTCTCTTAGAGAATATTCAAGCTGGTGAATGGCACATTAAAGTAGATGCAAGTGACAGCACAAATTTGGTTTTATATACAGGTGAAACTAATATTCAAATTTTTGCTGGCTTCACAACACAGGTAAATTTAGTTTTAGAACCAACCGGTGCCGGCTTTGGTAATGTTTATATTTATGTTACTTGGGGTGTCCCTCCATCTGGAAATTGGATTGACTATAGTGGGAATCCAATTCTATCTCCATCAGGAAGCTTTTATGAAACACATGGAGTTGGACAAGCAAATGTAATATTTGTCAATGGTGTTTATAAAATGTGGTATTTAGGAGATGCTGGTGGCAATAATAAATATGTAATGTATGCTGAATCAATGGATGGAATAAATTGGAATAGACCAGTCTCAGGTCCAGTGTTATCACCTGGTCCTTCAGGATCGTGGGATGATTTGGCTGTACATCCCGGTGCAGTGATTTATGATAATGGAAATTATTATATGTTTTACTGTGGATGGTCGGATCCGAATGGACGTTGGGATGTTGGATATGCAGAATCAATAGATGGTATCAATTGGAACAAACATCCGAGTCCGGTTCTTATGGGGACTTCGGGCTGGGAATATCAAATTGGTCCCTCATCAGTAATAAAAGTAGATAGTACATATTATTTGTATTATTATATGCGAAATTTATCAAATAGAAGAATTGGATTAGCAACTTCAACAGATAGAATTAATTGGTCAAGGTATTCAGGCAACCCTATAATGACTTATGATGAGCCTTGGGAAGAAGGAGGCGTTCATTATCCGTCTGTATATAAAAATGGTAATCAATACGTGATGATATTTATGAATGCAATTGCAACAGGATTTGGCAAAGCAATTTCAGCTGATGGTATAAACTGGGAAAAGGATGACACAAATCCGATTTTTACTAATGAGGAAACTCAAAATCAATGGGCTTCTTACAGAATAGCTTATCCATATTATTTAAAAGTTAATAATCAAGATAGGATTTATTATACCGGTTTTAGTTCGTATAGTGCCCCATTCAAAATTGGGTTTATAACGAAGTAGATCACCTGCTTTGTATTTTATTGAATTGAATCTCTAAATAAGTATACTTAGAGGAGAATACCATGAAAAATTTAATAATTTTTTCTATTCTATTATTCCTTTTTTCAAGACTAGAAAACTTCCCTCAATCATCATTCGGAAATGCTGTGGATTTCGATGGAAATGGTGATTATGCAAACACATTAAACCATCCTTATTTCCCAACAATAAACGGAACGATAGAAGCATGGGTTAAAGTTAGAAGTATATCGCTTCCTGGAGGAAATCAAGGGGAAGCTTTTGTGTCAAAGAATGAAGAACAATGGAATAACGGAGATTTCTATGTCTTTTTTGATTATTCCACTGGGCGGTTGACGTCGAGGGTTCAAAAACCACCTTCAATAGAAGTTGATGTAATTAGTAACAATAATTTTGGGCAGAACTTGGACCAATGGTTTCATTACGCGTTTACCTGGGGTGCCGGGGGAATGAGAATGTATATTAACGGTGTTTTACAAAATAGCCAGAATAACTTTAATTATTCTGCTTTGAACAACGATAATAATTTTTATGTTGGAGCACATGGTTATAGGCTTCATAGTGGACAATATGTAGTATCAGATTTTTTTGATGGTCAAATGGATGAACTTAGAATCTGGAATTTTCAGAAAAGCAGCCAGCAAATTAATGCACTGAAGGATGCACCACTGGATGCTGCCTACTATAATACGATTGACAGTGGTTTAGTTGGCTACTGGCGGTTTGATGTCTTGGAAGATCTTGGTATTAATAACGATGGCCCTGATGATGTAAGAGATTTATCTGTCCCTCATAATCATCTTGATCTTGCTGGTGATGCTCATTTAGTTCCCTATAATACTGTTACAACGAATGTTTACGAAAAAACATTTGGTGGTTCTGGATCTGAAAGAGGAATAGGAATAGATATAACTTCTGATGGCGGGATGGTTATTGCTGGTTCCACTCTAAGTTTTACAAATGATGAAGCGATGTATGTTATAAAATTAGATTCATCAGCTAATCTGCAATGGAGTAAAACTTATTTTGGTTTTGGATATTCCAAACTATCGGGAGTTAAGCAAACTTCCGATGGAGGTTATTACTTAACTGGTTTTACAGAAGGAGGATTTGGAATTCTTGACCAAGTTATGATTAAAATAGATATGAATGGAAATTTAGTCTGGGCTAAGAATAATGGTGGAAATGAAGCAGATGAACTTAGAAAATTAAGTATTACTTCAGATGGCGGATTGATTACA
>CAZLJI010000533.1:0-2338 GCA_964559565.1 uncultured Ignavibacteriaceae bacterium
AATCCCCATTATAATAATAGCAGACGCCCAAATAATTGTATGCATCTGCATAGTTCGGATCAACTTCAGTAGCTTTTTTGAAATTCTCAATAGACTGGTCCATTTGTCCTAATTTGTAATAAACTATTCCTAGATTATAATATCCTAATTTGTAATTTGGATCGATTTCCACAGTTTTATTATAATATTCAATTGCTTTTTGATCGTCACCGTTACTATAATATATAAGACCTAAATTATTATATGCATCGGTATAAAATGGATCAATTTCGATTGTCCTTTTATAATGATCAATAGCTATTTCAGTCTCACCCATATCACTGTATATCATTGCAAGATTATAATGTGCCAATTTATAATTTGGGTCAATTTCAGTTGCCTTGTTATAGAACTCAATTGCTTCCGTTTGATTACCCATACTGTCATATATAAGACCTAGATTATTATATGCATCCGTATAAAATGGATCAATTTCAATTGTTTTTTTATAATAGTCAATCGCTTTATAATATTCACCTATATCGTCATAAATAATTCCAAGATTATAATTAGCCAATGTGTAATTCGAATCAATCTCTAATGCTTTTTTATAATATTCTATTGCTGTGTTTTGATCTCCAAGATTTTTGTAAACAATACCTAAATTGTTAAACGCATCCTTATAGTTCGGATCTATTTCGATGGCTTGTTCATAATATTCAATAGCAGCCTCGTTCTGTTTTAAATCAGCATAAACAATTCCTGTATTGTAATAAGGATACTTCCATCTTGGTGATAGCTCAATTGCTTTATTATAATTTACTATTGCATCATCGTAACTTTTCGCATCATGATATGCACGACCAAGTTCACAATAAGCATATGAAGCGTCAGGCTGGATATTGATGCATTCATTCAACAATTCAATTCTTTTATCAAATTCATTTGTTGAGTAAAAAAGGCTCTCCATAAAATAATGCTTCGCTTTAATCTGATCATACAATATATAGGTTGTATCAATCAACCAGTATGCATTATCTAATTCCTCGTAAGCCAAATTAATATCTACTGGTTCCTCCTCCTCAACTTTACCTTCTAAATAATTACTAATTAGTTTTTGTGTATTATTTTGAAGTGCAGCAATTAATGAATATTTCACTGAGCTAACAGCCGTACTTAAATCTTCACGACCTTTTAACTTATAGTAAATATCAAGGGCGTTTTCATTATCATCTGCAGGATATATTAGCTGACCGTTATCCAGACAAAGTTGAAATTTCTTTAGAAGGCCTGAAGTTGTAGTATCAAATGAAGGTGATGATTGTTCAACCCCCTTCATCGCATAAAGTTCACCGCCAGGTTTGGGCAGCTCCTCATCTAACAAGGAGGCAAGAGTTAAACTATCAACATTTGTCAACAATGTACTAGCCTCACCTTGAACAGTTGGATGTTGTTTTTTTTCTGTTTCGGGAGGAATGTTTTGATAGAGGAAGAAATCCAATTCCTTTAATGTAACTTGTTTATCGTTATCCAAATCTGCTAATCCCTTGAGTCCACGCAATAAGTAATAAGTAAATACTCCTGAACCATTTCCCCATCTTTTGTCCTCATAAGAAAGTTCACCGGGTTGAGAGGAAAGTATTTTTACGATATCTCCCCAGTCTCCTTGTAAAGCCTCAGAAGTAAGTGTCACACCTTCAATTCCTCCGGCAAGTCTTCCGGATTTGCAAGCATCAGAGATTAATATTACACGTGACTTGCGTTCTATAGCTAATGTTTTCAGGTAAAGCTGCAAGTAAATGAGATCAATTGCTCCACCAGCTCGATAGGATGCTACCGGTGCATCATAAGCAAGAAGAAAACCAATATTTCCCATAATTTTTGTTTCAAGATCCCCGTGTCCGGAAAAATAAAAAATTGCTAAATCCTCTTCTTGTGATTCGGCAACTATCCAATCTAATGCGGACCAGATTTGATTAGCGATAGCATCTTTATTAAGGAGAAGTTTTACATTTGAACTATCAACTGATCCGCCTGCGGGTGAGCGAAGAAAATTATAAAACGAAATTGCATCGGTGTGCGCATAATTCAATTTTGGAATCAATGAATTCGAATATTCCGACACGCCGACAATCACAGCTCTGATTGTTTTGTATTCGCCACCAAACAGATTTAACTCCTCCATTCCTTTCGGTTTATCCTGAGGAAAGGTGATTCTATTTAATAACAATAAACTAATTATTGTTAGAATCAGAACTTTAAGCTTCACTCTTGAATTCATTCTATTTCTTTCTTTAGTGATTACAAATTCCACACTATTTTTTAGGAATACTGAGAATATTTATTCTGTTAAGTGACC
>CAZLJI010000534.1:0-2331 GCA_964559565.1 uncultured Ignavibacteriaceae bacterium
GAAGATGGATGGAAGATACTTGACATTCAAGCTCCGATTGTTAAATTAGCCCCTGATGGTTCAAAATTATATAAAGTATACTTACGTTCTGAATAACCCGTTGAAGTATACGGATCCGAGTGGGTATTGGTTTGATGATGTTAAACGGAAGAAAAGGAGGTTTTGGAAGCACGCTCATGAAGATAAAAAGTATAGAGATAATCCACATCCACGATATGATAATTCTGATGATGAAGATGATAGCAGTGAAGGTGGTGGAGGTGGATACTCATACTCTTCATTATTTTCTTCTCCCTTTAGTGAGTCAGGTAATAGTAGCTCCAGTGATGTTTCAGGTCAGCATTATTCTGGAGGGGGAGGAGGAGTAAGCGGTATTAGCTCCAGTAATAGTGAAGATGGTAGTATTGATGCAATTTGGGTTCAACCTCCATTGCAACAAAGAGCAATTGATTTAAGGGAGTCTACATTTCCATCTCAAATTATAGAACAATATAAAAATGCTGGTAGTTCAAAAACGATACAAGATATTATTGATTTCTCATCTGCTGGAGAAAATTGGGAGAAACAAATAGGAGATTGGGGTCAGATTTCTGCATCAACAAAATATGAATCTAATTCTGATAATGGAAAAACGAGATATACACTATTTGACATAGCTGGAGATAACTATCCAAACGGCTTGATATTAATCCATGTTGCAACTTCCAGGTCGAAAGGATTTATGTTTAGACCTCATGAAATTCCTTTCACTGATATTCCAAAATTGAAAGGTAACTTAACCAGTACTCTACAAAATGAACAATACCCTTATGTGATGACCTTTTACTTTCAAGAGTTCAATTTAAAGGGAACTTATCAAAAAAACGTTATAGGTATAAACTATCTATTTTATGATTATAATTCATTCATAAGCATATATAATTTACTATAAATGAAACATATAACATCACTGCTAATAATCTTTCTAATTGCGTTTTCTTGTACTGATGAATCTAAAATAATTAGAGACCCCATTGTATATGCTGGCTATGTTTCCGAACAATATTATGAATATTGGTTTTACGGGGACACTTTGATAAATTATAATCATTATCGTGGAAGTATAGATAAGTTGATAAGCGTGATTTTAGATGATTCAATATTTATGTATGCAGGAGGAGAAAAGTATTTAGCTTACAGGCTTATAAATATGAATTGTAATTTATTGGTCCTTGAGGATGATAATAAGATTGGCACATTTGTTCGAATTAAAATACCATATTTCGTTGATGCCAATCAAGCATTTGAGAATTACGATTCTCTAAATCTACAATTCTTGAATGAAGCATGGAATAGATCTGGATTCCTATATGATTATTTAACCAATGCATCATTTATTGAGAACTTAACTAGAGAATTGGCCGGAAAATAGGATGTAAAATATGGAAAAGGCAATTAGAAATAAAATATATTTTCAAGGACACAGCGAATCTTTGATCTGGCCGGAAGCTGCATCGATACCCTGAGTGAATCCTTCAGCTACGATGAGCTGGACAGGCTGCTTGAAATAAGCCGGGCCGATGATACACTTGCCGTATCCTACGATACAGACAAAAAAGAACGCATCGCATCAAAAGGCGATGCCGGGGCCGTGTACAACTACGCTCAGGGCAATGCCGATCAGCTGGAAAGCATTGATACGGCAACAAGCACACTCATCAACCGTCCGGATCAAACTATAAGTTATACCTCATTTAACAAGGTCGATAGCATACAGGAAGGAGAATATTTAATTACTTTTGATTACGGACCCAACCAGGAGCGTGTAATGATGAAAGTGGAGCGAAACGATACACTGCAATATACGAGGTATTATTTCGGGAGCTATGAGCTTACGGAATTTGCAGATGCTTCATACGAAAAAGACACTTGGTTTACTGCTGATGAAGGCATTTTCGGTTTTAACCGCAAGACTTCCACAACAGACTCCACCTATTTCATTCTGAAAGATCATTTGGGCTCTGTGATGACAGTTGCAGGGGAAGACGGAAATACAAGAGAGTTTATGAGTTACGACGCCTGGGGCAGACGCAGAAACGCTTTGGATTGGAGCTATGATTCAACATTAACAGCAAATTACACTTCCAGAGGGTATACGGGACATGAGCATATCGACGAGACCTGCCTGATCAATATGAATGGAAGAGTCTATGATCCGCTTGTAGGATTATTCCTGAGTCCCGATCCAATGTTGCAGGAGCCTATGAATCCATTGAATTATAACAGGTATTCTTATGTTTTGAATAACCCGCTGAAGTATACGGATCCGAGTGGGTATGTGTTTGTGCCTAG
>CAZLJI010000535.1:0-2317 GCA_964559565.1 uncultured Ignavibacteriaceae bacterium
AGCACTAAGACTTGAAAACGAGGACATCTCTCCAAGAAAAAATACGATTCGACATTTTGATTTACTGGTTACAAATCCATTTAATCCGGACGTAACAAATTTTTTCAATGCTCGATTTAATGAGAGCCGCAAAGATTTTTATATATCTGCTGATTCTATAACCTCGCAGAAGTTTGATATCACAAACAATATTGAAAGCAGAACTGAAACTGCTTTCCTTGTCCAGGACAAGCTTAACTACAATAATTTTTTCGATCTGTTTTCATTAGAGCTTGGTGGAAGAGTAAATTTCCGAACCATTGACAGAAACACCCGTTATAAATCGACCAGCATTCAATCACCTTCAATTTTTGATACTCAGGTTGATGAACTGGGAATTGTTGTTGAATCCGGATTGTTCTACAGAACTGAATTAGCCGATGCAGGTATAAACTTAAATTATTACGAACGGGATGAGAAACACATAACAAAAAGATTTGAAGGCGTAGCTGAAAGTTTTTACGAACAGAGATCGGAACTTGAAAGTAGAAAAAATAATAATTCTTACAGAACAACAATTTCTTTTCTTGGAAATATTTTTCCCTCACGCAAAGATCAGATTTCACTCAGTCTATTCCACAGTAAATTGAGATATGATACTCCGAGTCCACAAAATGATGACGATCGCGATGAGCTGCTGACAATTGGTAGATTAAAATATTCGAGATACCTTTCACCTTTCTTTCAAATGTTCACAAATCTTGAAGGAACCTTGAGTCATCTTGTTTATATTTTTTCCGGTCGCAGTGCAAACAACAATATCAACAGAGTAATAAGATTATCTGCAGGAGGATATTACAGCGGCGCACAATTTTCCTCATTAAATAATTTTGAGGTTTCAGCAAATTACACGGTCTACGATTTTCAGGATGTCGCCTCAAATCTGCGGAGTATTTCTTTCCGGCAATTTACTGCTACAGATTCCACAAATTACCGGATCACAAAAAACTTTTCATTCGTTGTAACTGCATATTTGAAGCTAACAAGCCAGGGTGAACTTGATTGGGGTAACTTTGCTGAACGACCATTGAGATATCTTCAGGAAATTTTTGCTGATCCTAAGATCGGAATTGTTTCTGATTATTCATTTTTTGCTCTCGGATTAAGATATTTTTCACTGAATACTTTCAGGTACAACAAAACAGAGCGTGTCCCTGATTCAGATTTTCTAAGCATTGGCCCTCTTTTTGAAATACTGATTGGCTCTAAAATGTTATACCTCAGGATGAATACGTGGTATGAATTCATTTCTGATAACAGCAATGTTAACAGAGAAAGACTGAATTTTATTTTAGCAATGAATTGGAATTTTTAACTAATCAGGGTAAATTTTCACCCAATTAAAATACTTATATCAATAAAAGTTTTGCCTGAACCTTTTTACCACATAGAAATAGAGAGCGATCCCAATAACCTAATTACTGTGGAGGAATTCGTAAATTATTTTGCGAAGGATCTCGGTTTGTCAGATGAGCAATTATCGGTTTTATTACTGGCGGTTACTGAAGCCACAACAAATGCTATTATCCATGCTAATAAATGTGATGTTTCGAAACTGGTGAGAATACATGCTGAAATTGAGGATTCAAAGCTGATTGTAAAAATTAAAGATGAAGGCAAAGGTTTTGACCCAACAACTCTCCCTGATCCAACTCATCCCGAAAACCTTCTAAAAGACTCCGGACGCGGCGTTTTCCTGATGAAAGTTTATATGAACGAAGTTAAGTATAACGTTACTTCCACCGGAATGGAAACCATTCTTGTTCTTAATCTTTAAGCATCTCAGGACTAAAAATACTTTCTAATGCTTCTTTCTATCAATTATCTCCTCTAATACTTTTTATTTATTTTAACTATCGTAATTATCAACTTTATTAAAAACAGGGAGTTATTATGAGCAGAAAGAAAATTTCAATAATTGGTGGCGGCCAAATCGGAGGAGTTTTGGCTCAACTTATAGCATTAAGACAACTCGGCGATGTAGTTTTATTTGATATAGTAGAAGACATGCCTCAGGGAAAAACTCTGGATATAGTTGAAGCATCCAGAATAGATGGATTTGATATCGCACTAAAAGGAACCAACGATTACAACGATATTAGCGGTTCCGATATTGTGATTGTCACAGCTGGTCTGCCGCGAAAGCCAGGAATGAGCAGAGATGATCTTCTCACAACTAATGCTAAGATCATGCAGACCGTTGCTGAAAATGTCAAAAAGCACGCAGCAAATTCCATTGCTATAATTATTTCTAATCCTCTCGATGCAATGGTTACTC
>CAZLJI010000536.1:0-2304 GCA_964559565.1 uncultured Ignavibacteriaceae bacterium
TTTCCTGAAGATGCACATCAGCCCAAAATTGCTCCCGGAAATGTTCCCGGTAAGGTTAAGAAAGTAGTCATAAAAATAAAGGTTGACTAGCTTCTTTTATAGTTAGAAAAATAAGTGGCTGTCTTAAAAGACCGGTTTTACCCCCCTTTTAATTTCCCCCCTTTATTTGTGCCACCTGACAACTATGGGATTGGGATAAGTTCTTTGACATATTGTGAAGATTTTAAGATTGATGTACATTTAGCTGTTTGGTGGATGAAGGGAGGGCGTAGCCCGACCGCAGTCCACCAAACAGCTAAGACAAATATTTGTTAATTATTATGATGCAATTTATATTATTAAGTCATGATTAACAACTCATCCGCTTTTAAATGGGATCGGCTTAAACAGAAGCAATTGGACACTCAATTTGTAAATATCCTGATACAAGGCATGAACTGCTCTCAGTTTGAGGCTAAAGCCATCATTAATCAGGTTTATGAGGTATATCAACCTTTCTTTGATAACTCATCAGCTATGAAACCAGGACAAATGCTTTTCGAGGTAGTTACCATTGAAAACAGTCCTAGAAAAAAACTTTCTGAATGCAAAATGCTTTCGGTCATTCTTACTCTTGATGCCGGATCCGAAGATCTTAGAATTAAGCAAGAACAAGGAGTTATAGGCTTACGCCGTCATCGTTTACAACGTGTGTGTTATGAAGCTTTTCAGCAAGGCGGATTACTTACTGTAGAAGATATTGCTCATCGCTTACTTAATTGTGGAGAGCGAACTGTATGCCGGGACATTGAAGCATTTAAAAGACAAGATATCATCTTGCCATTACGCTCAACAGTAAAAGACATGGGAAAATCAATTTCTCACCGTAGTCAGATTATAAAAGAGTGGCTACGCGGAAAGGAATATTCTGAAATATCTCGTGCAACCAATCATAGTATAGATGCAGTAGCGAACTATGTAGACAAGTTTAAGCGAATCGTCTGTTTGGCAAAGGACAACTACGAAATCCATACTATTGCTTTTATGGTTAAACTGTCTCCTTCGCTTACACAAGAGTATTACACTCTATATGAAAGAGGAAAGATGGCTAATCATCGAAAACAAGAGCTGGATGATTTAACTAAAAAAAACGAATAATCAATCAAAAAAATAATGAACAACAAATGATACGAAAACCTGACGGGATCCGTAAATATAGCACAGCTCATGATCGTTTTCTTCAACCGGCCATAGTGAATTTTTTTGCACGGGAGTTCTCTGGTATGTTTGGTCCAATGGTGCGCAAAAATATTGCAAATGAATTAGTAAATCTCTTTAATGAACTTTGCCCCGAATCAACCAGACTAAAGCCAGGACAAGTTGTCTGGAATGCTTTAGATAAGAATACTCGTGCAGACTCGCCAAACCGGAAATATAAACCTATAATACTTACTCTGATTAACGAGGATGATATTGTTCTTTTTGAGAAAGAGATTCCTCCAAGTAAAATCAAACAACAAGTAATAGCAAGAATGATCAATGAGGCTTATGCACAGGGAGGTGTTCTCTCAATGAGAGATATAAGCCTGCTCCTTTTAACCAGTTCGAACAGCCTGTCAAGATTGAGAGCTCAATATGAACATGAAAATAAAATTATCTTACCACATACTGGTGTAATACATGATATGGGCTCTACAATAACTCATAAAGTACAAATAGTCATTAAACACGTTGTCGAAAAAAAAGCCACTAATATCGTTGCTCGCGAAACTAATCATTCTCAAAGAGCAGTAGATCATTATATTAGAGACTACCACAGAGTAAGAACATTACACAGTGATGACAAAGATGTAGACTACATTCATACTGCAACAAACATATCCAAAACAGTAATTAATCAGTATCTTAAAATAAATCAATATGTCAATGAACGCTGTTAATAATTATAATAAAATAACCTTATTTTGTCAGGTGACATTATCAAGGGGGGAAAGAGTATTACCCCTTCCCCCTTGGGGGAAGGCTGGGAAGGGGGTTGATTCATGAAAAATCAACAAAACTCGATTCAAAAATCAGTCAAAATGAAATATCCGGTAAATTCAGTTCTCATTCTTGCACTGATTCTTGCAGGTTGCGGGAATCATCATGAGAAAGCTTCTGAAGCCCCGGTCAAAATCATATTCGATACCGACCTTGGTTCAGATTATGATGATGTAGGGGCACTTGCGTTCCTTCATGCAATGGCAGACAGCGGGAAAGCAGAAATACTGGGAACCATGGCTTCGAACAGGTATGAGCTTACTGCACCTGCAATTGAAGTAATAA
>CAZLJI010000537.1:0-2300 GCA_964559565.1 uncultured Ignavibacteriaceae bacterium
GATTCCTTTTTCAGTCCCACTAAAATTTATATCCTTAAAAATTAATCTCCTTCCGAAGAGTTTGGAAAGATTTTGTGATTGGATTGAGTAACTACTCATTGAATATCACAACTTTGCCATTTACAAGTTCATCACCCTTTTTAATA
Source organism: uncultured Ignavibacteriaceae bacterium (assembly GCA_964559565.1). Taxonomy (GTDB): domain Bacteria; phylum Bacteroidota; class Ignavibacteria; order Ignavibacteriales; family Ignavibacteriaceae; genus IGN2. The sequence continues at coordinate 147 of CAZLJI010000537.1, forward strand.
ACATAGATGTAAACACCTGAAGCAAGCTTGTTGCCGGTATTATCTTTAGCATCCCAGCTAATGCCTCGCTGATCGCCGGGAAGAATTTGAATGTTCATTTGATTACTGAACATAATTTGCATCCCGATTGAGTAAACATTAAAATCAACCGTCTCACCAACATCAGCATCGTACGGGAAAAATATTAATGATCCTGTAACGTAGCCCCTGGAATAATAAAATGGATTCGGATATGCATACTCAATACTACCAGCAGTGGGTAATTTTAAGCTATCCTCTCTTATTAAGAGATTATTCAGAACTTCAGAAACGGACCAGAAAGTAGTATTGCTTGTAGAAAAAGTCGAAGAGTAATTTTCGGTTAATTCTCTCTGTCCACTATTTGGATCAGAATAAAGTATGTACTGAAAATCAAATAACTGATTTGAGTTATCATTCGCAGCAAATGCATCTGCATTCGTGACTATTGCTACCAAAGTATCACTGTTTGTCGGGATATTATATTTAACAAATTGATTGGATGTGGGTGCAGCCCTCATATCTGGCGGTGCTGATGGAAACTGAATTGTGAAAGTCGGGGATACCAATGGATAATTCTCGGCCTCTTCAAAATATTTTCCCGGTATTCTTCTGAAGTTCGTAAAGTAAGTCCAGATTCCGAACTTGTTCAATTCTCGCGGGAAAGACGTATTTAATTCATTCAAACTTTGATTAATAGCAAGTATAGCTGTTATACTTGGAATTAATTCCCACTGTCTTTTCAGGAGTCCAAATCCAAAATTGTCTTTTAAAAAAATATTCCAGATTGCAATGTTGTATCCATTCTGTCTTGGAAAAGCAAGATCAGTATTATTGAAATATGAGTTCATATAAGCGTAATAATCATTCACATCATCATAAACAAATTCTTCCATAGAAGTTGAAGTGAGTTCATAAAAAAATGAGTCAGAATTTCTGAAGGGAGAATTACCGTCAAAAACAGAGTAGTTACCTAATTGAATTCCGTGATGAAACTCGTGTGCGGCAGTTACTCTCATTCCATCAAGACCGGTACTATAATAGCCCACATAGTCGTTGTCAAGAACCATAAAAGAAGTCCAGTTTACAGAACCAACTTTACTTTCCCATTCAGTGTAACCATAGACACCACCTCCTTGATTTTGAATGTAGACATCATATTTATTATCACCACCACCGTCGCCATCTGAAGGCGGTGCTAGAAAACCAAGATGCGTAACTTCAAATCTGTAAACTGAGTCAAGAGCTTTTGCCACTTCCTCAACGTTTTGTTCAACGGTCCAACTCGATACGTAGGATGGTCGATTGCTTCCACTAGCATCATAATGAATTCTGAAAAATCCAGAAGGAGAAACAACACTTGTCTGCAAAACTGGTCTTGTTAATAACGATTTCAAGACATTTTGTTGTTCTTGAGAAAAAAAATCAATATTTGATTTGATACTATTTACTATTCCAAAGCCGCATTTCCTGTCTTCAAGTGTTAACTCCGCGAGCTGATCATTTTGTCGCAGAAATTCAGGTGCTCTCAACTGAATGAACTTTGTGTAAAGCAAATCAAGCTGTGATGAAGTTAATTCCTGAGAATATGTCTGCACAGTGAAGAGGACCGTAAAGAATATTCCTAAAAATGTATAAACTATTTTTTTAACGATGTAATTGATAGATAACCTTCCTTCTTATTGGAGTAAACTAAATAATAATTTTTCCTATCCAGTCGGGCGAAAAAATAATCAGAAACATTCTCAGCAGCAAACAGTCTACTTAGAGAGAAATTTCTTTCTTTTTGACGGTATACAAGTTTGTTAATATAATTATCATCAGTACTATTTACCGTGAAATTAATTATGCCTTTGATTGATGTTTCACCGAAGAATCCCCTGCTAAGTTCTGTTTTCTTTCCATCTTCTGACCTAAATAATTGATTTGTAATGCTGAAATTTTCTCCTGCCACTACTAACAAGTATTTCTCAGTATCATTTTGAACTATGCTTACAACTGCCGGGTATTCGCTACTGTAGTCGTCCGCACCAAATAGATTTACAACGGTTGTATTGGTTTTAGAAATTTCAAAAAAAGTATTATAATCATTTGGACCGGACTTTATATGCGCCGATTTAAATTGTAAGGTATCGT
>CAZLJI010000538.1:0-2292 GCA_964559565.1 uncultured Ignavibacteriaceae bacterium
ATCGTTAACTTTTTATGCACCGGATCTGAATAAATTTGAATGCTTAAAACTAGCATTCGATGCTCTTAATACGGGAGGAACAGCTCCCTGTATTTTAAATGCAGCAAATGAGGTTGCAGTCAGTAAATTTTTACACAAAGAAATAAAGTTCTCTCATATTCCCTTGTTAATAGAGAAAGCTTTGAATAAAGTTGAGAATAATTTATCACCCGATTTGGGAACGATATTTGAGTGTGACAGGGTCACCAGAGAATATGTGATGAAGCTCTCTTGAGTGCCAGATGCTGGCAGCAAGATACTGGATACTGGTTTGAATCAAAGTAAAATTATTTTCGGCATCTAGAATCCTTTATCAAGCATCAAATGAACGATACAAATTAAAAAATTTTTGAAATATTTATAACTGAGAAACAGGAGTTACTTTTTTAATGGACTATATAATTTATTTCGCAATTACAATTGGAATACTTGTTTTTATTCACGAGCTGGGACACTTCCTTGCTGCAAAGATGACCGGAATGCGTGCAGATGTTTTTGCAATCGGATTCGGAAAAAGACTTTTTGGATATAATAAAAAAACAGGCTTCTCTTTCGGGAATCTTCCAAAAGATTTTGATGGTGAAGGAAATACTGACTATAGACTTTCGCTTCTTCCACTCGGTGGTTATGTAAAAATTGCCGGAATGGTCGATGAAAGTTTCGATACTGAATTCGCAAACAAAGAACCTCAGCCTTACGAGTTCCGTTCAAAAAACTTCTGGCAGAAGAGTTTTGTAATAAGTGCCGGTGTGTTGATGAACCTTCTGCTTGCTGTTATCATTTTCTGGGGAGCGAATTTCTTTAAAGGCAAACCGGTTACACTTACTACTACTGTCGGTTATGTTAAGACTGACAGTCCTGCTGATTCAATTGGATTTATGAAGGGCGATGTTATTCAATCAATAAACGGTGTTGTAGTTGAAAGCTGGGATGAAATTAGAAATGAAATTTACATAAATACAATCGGGGAAGATCTCAACGTAATAGTATTGCGAAATGGCGTTGAAGAGAATATAGTCGTTTCAAGAAAAATGATTCCTGATCTTGAAAAACAGGGAGAACTAATTTTACCAGATGGATTCAAACCGTACGTTGCTGAAGTAATGAGAGACTCTCCCGCTGAAAAAGCGGGTCTTCTTTCTGGTGATATTATCGTTGCGTTAAACGGACAACCACTTGGAAGCTCTGCTGAATTTATTGATATCGTATCGCAGAAAGCAGGAGTTGGACTGAATGCTGAAGTTCTCCGAGGAACTGAAACACTGAACATCGCAGTTACTCCCGGCAGTGATGGAAAAATCGGAATAGCTATCAATGATATTTTCGAAGGAAAGTCAGAGTATAAAACTTTCGGATTCTTTGAATCGTTTTATGTTGCAGGCGCTGATCTAGTAAATCTCACTAAAGTTACTTTCAGCGTTGCGAGTAAAGTTATCGGCGGACAGGTTGAATTTGGTAAAGCATTTGGCGGACCTGTACGCATAGCACAGCTTGCAGCAAAATCTGCTGATGTTGGTATTGAGAGTTTCCTTTTCTTCCTTGCAGTACTCAGTCTCAGTCTTGCGTTGATAAACATTATGCCCTTCCCTGTTCTCGATGGCGGACACCTTTTGATGATAATAATAGAAACAATTGCAAGAAGAGAAATACCCGTTAAAGTTAAAATCGCAATTAACAACACAGGCTTTGTTCTGCTGTTATTGCTAATGGTGTTTATACTTTATAATGATATACTTTCGTTGTAAAGTAATTAACTGCACAAATTAATTACACTGATAAATAAATTTAACTACAACAGCGGTTAGTGTATGGTGCTTTAATTCCCGCAAAATTAGCGCTTGCATATGTAAACATAATAAATTATGTTGGTTGCGGGGCGGCAAATATTTTCAAACAGCCATACATATTGTAAGATTGCTCTAATTCTTCTCTCTTTTCTTCCACGGCTAATTTGCCATCTAAATCAAATAATATTCGATTAATACTATATGAAAACAAAAATACTCTTCGTTTGTTTATTGTTGTTTTTAATCGCAACCACAACCAAAGCCCAGCAGTGGGAGTTTGTTGGGCTGGATTCTATGGTTATAAAGCAGCTTTATATTTCTGGTGATTCTATTTGGGCTGGGACAGTTTCAAGAATAAGTATCGATATCATTTCAGGCTTTTACAAATCTACAGACAAGGGTTATTCGTGGGAACAAATTGATTCTTTCTTAGGTTACGGTGGTACGTTTGGATTTCATATCAGTT
>CAZLJI010000539.1:0-2288 GCA_964559565.1 uncultured Ignavibacteriaceae bacterium
AGGCTTCTGCGGTGAATGATGCAATGCCTGAAGTAGAACCATCTTTAATAACTCCTCCATCAAATACAGCCGAGAATGAAACTAACGGAACGTCTTTTTTCTCCATTAAATAAATTGTAAGCCCGTTATCTAAAGTAATCGTTTCATATTTTGGTAATTTGAATTGCCCGAATGAGACTGAACCCCAAAAAAGCAAAATAATAAGTAAGTGGATTATAAACTGGCATATACCTATTCCATCAACCATTAAACATCTTACATTGTTTTTCATTTTTCTTCCTCCGTATTCAAAACTCCCACTGTTCTGTTTTCTTTTGTGAAATATTTTTTAGCGGCTTTCTGGATATCTTCTGCTGTTATTTTTTTATAGTCATCCGGTGCCGTAAAAAGTTTTTTGTAATCTCCGAAGAAAAGTTCATATGTCCCGATTGTATTTGACATACCATTGATGGTTTCAAGAGTTTTGTAGAAATCCATCAGCTTCAGGTTTTTAACTTTTTTAAGCTCGTTTTCACTAATTCCTTCATTAATAATTTTTTCAACTTCATCCAGAATTGCTTTTTCGAGCTTAGATGCTTCAACGCCATCATTACAAACTCCATAAAAATAAAACAGCGTTGGGTCAAAGGCTTCGGGATGATAGGTGCCAACTTCAAGAGCCAATTGTTTTTCTTCAACAATCGAACTGTAAAGTCTGGATGATCTTCCCTGTGACAAAATTGAACTTAGTAAATCGAGAGCATAATAATCATTACTACCTGTCTGAGGAACGTGGTAAGTTATCATCAAATTTGGTGAAGGAACGTCTCGCTCAACAAAGACACGTCTTTCACCTGTTTGCGGTGGTTCGACTGTGTGCACTTTTCTTGGCTCAGGTCCATTTGGAATTGGCTCCCAATATTTTTCTGCAAGCTGTTTAACTACTCCAAGCTTCACATCGCCTGAAATTACAACAAGACAATTATTAGGGGCATAATAGGTATGAAAATAATTTACCAGATCCTGCTTCGTCCAGTTTTTGATATCAGATTCCCAACCGATAACAGGCCACATATACGGATGTGCAATAAAAGCAGTTGCCTGAACTTCCTGCCAGAGTTGTTCCAATGGATTGTTTTCAAGTCCTGTTGATCTTTCTGAGAGAATAACACCACGTTCGCTTTCGATCATTGAGCTGTCGAAATTCAGATAAGCAATTCTATCCGCTTCAAGATCAAATATTACTTCGAGAGCTGAGCTTGGGAACCAGTTTGTGTAAGCTGTGATATTTTCAGAAGTATAGGCATTGTTCGCGCCTCCGTTTGCTTCCATTGTGCGGTCGAACTGTTTTGGTCCGTACTTCTTTGCACCATTGAACATCATATGCTCAAAGAAATGCGAGATGCCGGTAATACCGACATATTCATTTCGAGAACCAACTTTGTAAAACAAGTACATATTTGCATTTGGGATTGCACTGTTTTCAAGAACTAAAATTTTCATTCCGTTCCTGAGTGTAAAAGTTTCAACATCATCTGCGGAAATCTGTGCAAATAGAGATGCTGCAGAGATGAGAAAAATTAGGATTAGTTTCATAATTTTGTCCGTAAAATTGTTTTTGTATGCTTCAAAAATACATATACTGTTAGCCATCTTAGAAATATTTATTATAATCGGTCATATAATTATTTAATTCTATTCTAAAAACTGGAAACTCTTAAAAACATATTTTTTTACAAGCTGACAGGATTGAATTTTCTGCTCGTCCTGCTATTAACAGCTACTTCCTTTTTCACTTCCTTTGCTGTTCCGTTGCTTTTTCTGCTGACGAGCAACTTGTTTGATATTCTAGGCTATCACTTCACACTCATACGCAGAACAACCATAATGCCTGAAAGGGAAATTATAAAAGCCTATCGTGTTAACCAGCTAATGTTTGATGGTATGCTGCTGGTAATTTTAGGATTGTTGTTCGGATGGGTGCCAGCTATTTGCGGTGTAATCTTAAAACTCTTCGGTGCACAGGATATTGCTTACTATCTCTTCCTGCAAAAGTCTTTACCAGAAGAATGGCACTGGTTGAGGTGGACACCACTTGGCTGGTTTAAAAATATTTTGACCAAAAAAGAAGTTATCACACAAGCAATAACTGCAGTGATTATTTCTTATGGAATACTTATACTTTATTAAAAATTAGAAAAATAATAATCTAAAGGAGCGCTGATGACTGAAAACAGAATAAGAGCTAAAGTACAAATGATGATACTGAAACCAGCGGGAGAAATATTTGAAACAATCATTGAACCGGA
>CAZLJI010000540.1:0-2286 GCA_964559565.1 uncultured Ignavibacteriaceae bacterium
TACATACGCTTTTAGAAGAAAAAATAAAATGAGTGTAATTAAAAGTAAGTGAAGCGAGTAAACTTCTACTGAAGTACTTTGAAACCAGAAAGTTCTGCTGAAAGCAAGCATTAATCCTCCAAATATTGCAGCGATTAATTTTATATTTTCAGAAGGCTCATCCTGCTTATCACTTTTTTCGATCTGATATTTACCCTTTTTCTTTTCTTTTTTTGAAGACTCTTTCAGGACAGAGCTTTCATTTTTAAATGAAGGAAGATTATCCAGACAATATTTTATTGTGTAAGTGAACAGTCCAACTGCAGCGCTGCAGTAAATGGAAGCAAGAATATTCAGTTGAAATATTTTTGTGAATGGAAGCGGCAACAGAGAAAACAAATAACCAAGCACCGTAAACAGCGGATAACCTGTCGGATGAGCAATGCCAAGTGTTGCCTGAACTGCCGTAAGCTCTCCGGAATCAATTTGCACAACTGAAGGTGCAAGCGTGAACATATAAATGATAAATACAAAAAGTGCAGTGATAAAGTAGAAATATTTTTTTAGGAATATCATATTATTTTTTAAGAATGATTGCAGAATAACTCTCTCTATTAAACTGAAGAACTGAATTCAATTTTTTCTTTAACACTAAACCGCTTTCAAATTCCATCAAACGAGCTAACTTTTCAAATCTCATTTCATCACCTGATAATTTTGATGAACTGCTGCTGAAAGCAATCTGGTTAAAAATTTCTAAATTCTTAATGAAAATGTAATTATCGGCGAGCTCATTTAAAACTTTTTTGTGCTTTGTTTGTGTTGTAAGTTGTTTCAAAATCTCAGGAATAGCTTTCCCAATGAACACGAATGCAGATTCAGGAGTTGAAAGGAGAAGATAATGAGCTACATACTCAACATCGCTCAAACCGCCCGGATTTTTTTTCAAATCAATCAAATTCATTTCAGCAGGGAAGCTTGATATTGACTTTGCTCTGATTTCATTGATACCAGTTAAGATTTCTTTCTCGGATAATTTCAATACTCTCTGAATAAATGTTTCAGTGAGCTTCACAAATAATTTTCCATCCCCACTGACGAAACTGGCTTTCAGAAATGACTGCATCTCCCAGATTCGTGCGCGTTTGTTCAGGTACTCAATGTATTTCTCAAAATCCCAGACCAACTGACTGCTTGCTCCTTCAGGTCGTAGTCTGCAATCAACTGAAAAGGGAGAAAGTTCTTTCTTCAAACTTCCCAGCAGTTCCTGGAAATCCTTTTGAATATTCTGATACTTGCCTGAATTCTTAACTGCAAAAATCAAATCCACATCAGAAGCCAATGTCATCGTTCCTGTGCCTGTACTTCCGAGAACGATAATCAAATAATCCTTCTGCCACTTTTTCTTTTTACTAAAATCTTCAGACAACCACTTGATTTTTTCTCTCACTGCCTCGCTTAACACTTTTGAAGCTGTTGCCGGTTCAATAAGCTTGATGGTCAGCTCAACGGCAAGTCGGAACAAAATATTTTTCAATCTGATCTTTTTAATTTCCTCTATTGATATTTCATTCAGAAAATCTCTACTCAGAAAGCTTTCTCTCAGAACTTTATCTTCAGCAAAAAGATCAATTACCATTTGAGAATTTTCACATAATTTCAGATATATATTCAGGAAGTTATCATCTGTGAATTCATTGTACCAGATGGAAGGGAAGTCGGCTTGCTTTATTACTCGCACAAAATTAGAAATACAGAGATCAGGGTCATCAGCATTTAATAAATATTCAAAAACTTTTTCTTCTATTCTGCTGAAAGCTTCGAGAGCGGATTTATCAAACTTTCTGCTGACAGTTAATCCTTTCCCTTCACGCAAGAATGAAATGTCATTTGCTGCACGTTGAGGATTCGCGAATTTCACCTGATTAAAAATTTGATTCACATCAGTAACTTTCTTGCTCTCACCAACCACTGAGTTGTAAATTGCTCTTACGTCTTTTCGTAAATCTTTTATTTTCTCCTCGAATTCACTCAGTGATTTGAAGCCAAGATAGAAGCTTAGCTTCTCTGCAATCTCTCCGCTTTCGGGAATTGTGTGTGTCTGTGCGTTGTTCATCAACTGCAGAAAATGTTCAATCTTCCTGTAAAAAATGTAAGCATTGCTTAGAGTTTGTGATTCATTCTTTGACAAAAGTTTCGCTCGACTAAGTTTTTCTAAAGCAAAAAAAGTATTTCCTGTTTTCATTGATTCATCTTTACCGCCGTTCAGCAGCTGCAATGCCTGAACAGTGAATTCAATATCTCTTA
>CAZLJI010000541.1:0-2286 GCA_964559565.1 uncultured Ignavibacteriaceae bacterium
TGATAATAGACAGTTGAGTCGGCTCCACCAGAAATGTAAATTATATCACCAGGTTGTATTGAGATCCAGTTAATAGCAGAAAAAGATGTCCAGGCATTAGCCCAAGATGTTCCGTTGTTCTGACCCGAAGCGTTTTTATCTATATAATAATTTGAGGCAAAGCTAAAATTTATCCAGCTTAACAGAATAATCATCAACTTGTTCATATAACGATATTAGTTATTTATTAAATAGATGAATCTGATATATTACTTAATACAAATAATTTTTGTGGGATAACCAAATGGATTGCAAAATTTATACAGGATAATATTTTATAGGTGAAAGCATATTCACCAATTAAGGGAAGATTCTAATTTAGAATCTTACAATTCACTTAAATCACTCAATTTTGCATTTGAAAATTATTGAATAATTGTCATTTATAAAAGGTAAATAATTGTAAATATTTGCGAAATTTATATAAGTATAGTTGCTCCAGCGTAGAATTATTTTGGACTCAATTTTTTTTGATTTGGGCAAACTTAGCTTGGGACTAAATGAAAAATAAGGTTTTCCCTAATGATTTTCAGACATACTTGATAAATTCATTCAACAGTGATAAAACTCAACTTATTTCTCGCAAACCAGTTTTTATCTTTAGTGATTTAGGGTACTAATTCGATATGTTATTTTTGGTAACAAAAACCCCTATCAATGATAGGGGTATGAATCAATAAGATTAATATTTTCATTATTGACTATAGCGACATTTCGCACTATTTTAAAAGCATCATCTTCTTTGTTTCGATTAATGTGCCTGCTCGCAAACGATATAAGTACATTCCACTTGCTAAACCTGTACCGTCAAAGCTTATGCTATAAACGCCAGCTGGCTTTTCTTCATTTACTAAAGATAAAACTTCGTCACCGAGAATATTAAATACTTTTAATGTAACATAAAGTCGATCCGGAATGCGATACTCAATTTTTGTTAATGGATTAAATGGATTTGGGTAATTCTGCGATAGCTCAAACGAATTTGGTGTTAACTCTACTTCCACTACATTTGAAAACTCAAAGCTTCCATCAAAATCTATTTGCTTTAACCGGTAAAGAAGTAATGTGGATTGAACTTTGCTTATGTCATCAATGTAAGAATATTCTTTCGGTTCTATTGTTGTTCCATGTCCGTCTACAAATCCGATTTTTTCCCACTCGGAGTTTTCCCGCTTTCTATGAATTTCGAATCCCTGGTTGTTTGTTTCTGTTGATGTTACCCAATTAAGAATAATCTTACCTGTTTGAGTTGTTGCAGTAAAGGATGTTAGTTCGACTGGAAGATAGCCATACTCATAAGCCCCAATATCCGGAGAAGAATCCCTTGGGTGACCTTCTATATCAGTCCAAGGTAAACCTTTATTTTCTATAAATGATTGTAAGTTTAAACCCTGATCTATTGCAGGAGAATTTGAACTGATAACATAACCGTTTCGTTCCCTAACATTATTTACAAACAATGGATTTTCATTTATACCTGTCCCACCCCAACTACTATTCGTCCATTCCGCCCAATTAGAGGGGGTACCTATTGGGCTGCCTCCACTACCAACAAATCGGTTTCCTCCAAAGGTCATATCATCTGTCCATTCATTCCACATTAAATTGCTGCGAACACTATCTACATAAGTTTGGTCTAAACCCCAAGAAGAAGCAAAAGCATCTAATGCTGTGCCTCCATAAACACTCGGATTTTGTCCATTAGTCCCTAATTGACAAATTATATTATTGTAAAAAATCCCTGCGTATTCTTGAAGTATAGTATTTTCTCCACCGTTAGCAGTGACAACCGTATTATTTATTACATAGGTCAATGGATAAACACTATTTACATATCCATACCATCTTAATACAAACCCATTGATATATGGATCACCCCCCGCATTAAGATGTCCTCCCGCGTAGATATAATTATTATAAAGTATCACGGTATCAAGTTCTCCAGGTCTTGATTGAATACCTAATATCATACCGTGTCCTAAGACAGACGAATCTATTATACATACATTATTCCAAATTTTAACATCTCTGATCACGTGAGTCTGTAATGGGTCAACGTGTTCGTGTGAACCTGCAGGGACTCCTATCTGTTTGTTCTGTTGATGGATAAAGTTATCGTGGATCTTTAATCCTGCGACCATCTGCGCATAGACACAGTTGTCTTCGTGATAAGGATTATTCGCTTTACTTATTATTGTGCAGTTTTTAATTGTTATATCCTCCGCACAAATACCGCCTTCTGTTAAA
>CAZLJI010000542.1:0-2285 GCA_964559565.1 uncultured Ignavibacteriaceae bacterium
TAGGCCAGATGAAAAAATAGAATATGATGGATTCATTTCAGAGTTAAAAGAATTATCACTTCCTTATCATAAGAATGATCTTAGCTTCCAATATGTAGGATTGCATTTCGGTGAACCTTTAAAAAACCAATATAAATATATTCTTGAAGGCTTTGATAAAAACTGGATTGATGCAGGAAATCAGAGAACAGTAACGTATACTAACCTAGACCCGGGTGAATATATTTTCAGAGTTAAAGCATCAAATAGAGATGGAGTATGGAATGAAAAAGGTGCTGTGATAAAAATTATTATCAATCCACCCCTTTGGGCAACTACCTGGGCTTATATGTTTTACCTCTTAGTTTTTATAGGCTTGATTTATATTACCTGGAAATTGCAGCTTAAGAGAATCAGGGTTAAACAGGAAGTTGAGATGAGCAGATTTGAAGCACAGAAGCTTCACGAAATTGATCAAATAAAATCGAGATTTTTCACCAACATCTCTCACGAATTCAGAACTCCTCTCACTTTAATACTTGGACCTGTCAAGCAGGTCATTGAAAGAATAAAAGACGAGAGGACCAAAGATGATCTGAGTGTTGTTCACAGAAATGCAAATAAATTGCTAGGACTTGTAAACCAGTTGCTTGATATATCCAAACTTGAATCAGGTAATATGAAGCTTCAGACTGTTCCTCAAAACATAATACCGTTATTAAAAGCGTTGGTTCTGTCATTCACTTCATATGCAGAAAGAAAAAGCATTACTTTGAGATTCAATACAGCCGAAGATGAAATAATTGTTTATCTGGATAAAGACAAAATAGAAAAGATATTTACCAACATACTTTCGAATGCATTCAATTTTACTCCGGATGGAGGGAGGATTGAAGCGAATGTAAATAGAGAAGATGGTTATTTGAGGGTAAGTATTGTTGATACAGGAATTGGCATCCAAAAAGAAAAAATATCAAAAATCTTTGATCGTTTCTATCAAGTAGACGGCACTCATACGAGAGAACAGGAGGGAACGGGGATCGGTTTGTCTCTGACAAAAGAATTAGTTGAATTGCACAAAGGCACGATCGAATTAGAAAGTGAAGAGGGAAAAGGAACGACATTCATTGTTAGTATTCCGTTGGGTAAAGAACATCTTAAACCAGAAGAGATTTGTGAGCAGGAGGAAACAGAAAAAGTTAAAAAAGTGCCGGAAGTTGATGTGGACATAAAGAGGTTGGATGCTGCTAAAATTGACATAGAAAATTTTGAGAAAGATTCCCTGCCACTGCTATTGATAGTGGAAGATAATTATGATGTCAGGTACTACATCAAAGATAATTTGAAAAATGATTATAGGATTATAGAAGCAATAGATGGTGAAGATGGTTGGAACAAGGTACTTAAGCAGATACCTGATTTAATAGTAAGTGATGTAATGATGCCAAAGATGGATGGATTTAAGCTATGTCAGAAACTGAAAACGGATGAAAGAACGAGTCACATACCGGTGATACTTCTTACGGCAAAGGCATCGAAGGAAGATAAGCTGGAAGGATATGAAACCGGAGCCGATGAATATTTAATGAAGCCGTTTGAACCATATGAATTAAAAGCCAGAATTAAAAATCTTATCGAGCAGAGAAAAAGACTACACGAACATTTCCAGAAGAGGGGAATATTTGACACAGAAAAGTCAGAGATAGCTTCTGTAGATAAAAAATTTCTGCAAAAAGCATATGAGGTTATAAATTTAAATATATCGAATGCAGACTTCAGCGTCGAGGCATTTGCGGAAAGTTTAGCAATAAGCCGATATGTCCTCTATAAAAAATTTATTGCTTTAACTGGAGAATCACCAGTTGAGCTAATCAGAAGAGTAAGATTAAATAAAGCAGCAGTGCTCATTGAGAAGAGATTCGGAAATCTATCTGAGATTGCACTCGAAGTAGGCTTTAACAACCCAGCCTATTTTTCAGATTGTTTCAGAAAGCAATTTGGCGTTGTCCCTTCACAGTATAATCGCAATAATAAAACAACCTAGAATATCAATAATGGTAAAACTGGCAAAAATTCGTTAACAGTTGGCGATCGTGTAATTATTTTTTTTGACTTTAGCACAAATTTGAAAGTAATTGACACAAATCTGGTAGAAATCCCCCCCCTAAAATTCTTACCATATGGCCAGCAAATAAATTTTTTATTTAAGCATTAAAGACCAAAGAAATATGAATGAATTAGTTCCATCAGAGTTTTATCTGGGTCAGAATTTCCCTAATCCATTTAAGGAGAAGACAACTATTAAA
>CAZLJI010000543.1:0-2280 GCA_964559565.1 uncultured Ignavibacteriaceae bacterium
CTTTTACTTTTCTTCCGAGTATGTCGTAGATGATAAGTGATACATCACTTGTGTTTGGAAGATCATACTTTATCGTTGTTACAGGGTTGAAGGGATTGGGGAAATTTTGATACAAAGTAAATTCAGTTGGAATGAGTTCTTTCTGGTTCTCTTTTGACTCGCTTCCAAAATGTTTTCTTAGTATTTCATCAACCTTCTGACTGTAGTCTGCTGATGATTTTATCAGATACTTTCCCAATCTTCCTTTCTGTAATATCGAGTCAGTTTCCTCAAGCAATAGTGCAGTTGTTAGTGCATCTATCTCTGCGTAAACAGCTTCTTCTGTGTTTGGGTTCTGTTGAACTATGTTATCAAATTCAGCTATTGCTGTTTCGTATTCCTGTTCACCGACTTTGCTAAGTGTTGAAAGTTGGTTGAGTATTTTTTTGTTAAGTGTATCTTGTGCGTTTGAAGATAAAGTAGCAAATGTATTACTCAACTGGTTGAAGTACTCTGTTGATTGACCGGTTAGTTTACCAATTGAATATTTTCTTTGATAAGCAAAATATTTTTCTTCTTCCGTTGCAGTGCTGTTTATTATTCCATCATATATCTGAAGTGCATTTGTCAGATTACCTGTGAGAAAATATTCTTCTCCCTCTGCATATTCTTCTTCTGTTTCTGTCAACTCAGGTACCTCAATATCAACTGCATAAACAGTATCAATCACATCTCCAAATGATGTCATCCTGACCAGCTCGTCTGCGCTTCCATCCTGTGGCTCGGGACAGGGTGATTCTAAATATGGTATATAATCCACACTAAGGAATCCGAATCGTCTTTCATCCACCCAACTCCCCCAATAATTTGCTCTTGCATCTACTTCAATCGAAGCCCCTTCAGGACAGTTCATCAGAAGTTCTGTATTCACCAGTGGAGGCGATGGTTCACGATCATCGTAAATTCTATTACATCCTTTATCCATCTCTGCATTCGAGCTAACAAAGTAGATTTCCGACCCATCATTATCATCTCCTTCTCCTTCGTATCCACCATTTTGGAATATTTTGTTATATCCGGATGTAGCGTACATATTTGGCGGGATGCCAACCCACTGGCCTTGTCTCATATATGGGAATGAACCATCACCAATGTGCAATCCGTGAAATTTATTTTCAGTAATATAGTTTGAACCCAATACCATTGCGCTGTTTGCAAAATGAATTCCGTTAGTATGCCCACTGATATAGTTGGTCCTTATCGCACCGCCACTGCTAAAGATCCACATACCCGGATATTCTTCTCTGTTCGAAATGATTGTATTACCAATTATCTGAGCATCTGTTACGTTGGATAGATAAATTCCACAAGCTGTATTTGTGATATCATTATCATAGATCAGCATTCCCGGTAAATTGCTCATCGCAATTCCATAATTAGAATTTAACATCGTGCAGCCGGTTATTTGCGGCGGTGGTGTTGAATTTATTCCCTGGGTTCTTCCAGCCATATTTATCGAATGTGTTTGGCAGTTGATGAATTCTACATTCTGTGCGTTGAGGTAATTAGCATTAACTAATGAATTAATACCTATGGTTGCGTTTTCAATTTTGCAGTTACTTATGGTTAATGAACTGTTAGCTTTTATCAATATTCCCGTTGGCTCATCATTTACTGGTTCGGAAAATTCAAGGTGTAATTTGTTGTTCGATGTACCGGTTATTGATCCGCTGCCTTCAATTATTAATTTTTTCCCGTCAACAAATTGTATTTTACCATTGCTGCCGTTTATAATTCCTCCGCTCTTTACTGTAATATTTCCATTTGAGGAATAGACTCCGTTAACTGTAAGCACTGCTCCATTTTCTATTATCATATCGTCATTTAAAATCATTCCTGGTTGGGTTGATTCTGGATAACGAAGTTTTCCACCATACTTCACTACTGGGGCCACCTGAAATAAATATCCTTCACCAGGTGGCATTGGTAGATAGTAAGAATATTCATCTTGTATAGTTACATCAAGTATTGAAGGATCTTCAACATACTTGATACGAAGATTATTAACACTAAAATTATTTGTAACAGTAAAAGTTACAAACCTATTATATTCAGTATCTAAATTAACTAGTAAAAAGTATTTATCATCCACTGTGTACTTTCTTTTTAAAAGTCCTGCGTGAAAATGATAAAAAGGATCTCCACTTGTTATCGATAAATAATCGAGAGATGTAGGAATGCCATCATCAGGAGGAGGTGGTGGTGGTTGAACAATTGGAATAGATCCACCAGTATACTCCA
>CAZLJI010000544.1:0-2280 GCA_964559565.1 uncultured Ignavibacteriaceae bacterium
GGACCAGTCAGATTTTACCTTGCACGTCATTTTGGATTTTGTTATGGTGTGGAAAATGCAATTGAAATCGCTTATAAAACAATTCAGGAAAATCCTGGTAAAAGATTTTTTCTTTTAAGCGAGATGATTCACAATCCAGGAGTCAACCACGATCTTTTAAGCATGGGCGTTCGTTTTATAATGGATACTTCAGGTAATCAGCTTGTTGCATGGGAAGAAATTAAAAGCGATGACATCGTTATTATTCCAGCTTTCGGAACAACTCTCGAAATAGAAAAGAAGCTGAACAAGATGGGGATCAATCCATACAGTTACAATACTACCTGTCCTTTTGTTGAAAAAGTCTGGAATCGTTCAGCCGACCTTGGCAAGCAGGGATTTACGGTAGTTATTCATGGCAAACATTATCACGAAGAAACCAGGGCAACATTTTCTCATTCAGTGCAAAACTCCCCTTCAGTTATTGTCCGGAATTTAGAAGAGACAAAATTTTTAGCTGAAGTAATTCTTGGTAATAAAACTGAAGATGACTTTTATGAATTCTTTGAAGGAAAATTTTCTAAAGGATTTGATGCAAGGACTCATATGAAAAGTATTGGAGTTGTAAATCAGACGACTATGCTTGCATCGGAAACACAGGAGATAGCCGATCTTCTTAAAGAGACGATGATAAAAAAATATGGAGTGGAAAACCTACATCAACATTTTGCAGATACGCGGGATACATTGTGTTATGCAACCAACGAAAACCAGGATGCTACTTATGGTATGCTTGAAGCAACTGCTGATTTTGCCATTGTAGTTGGTGGTTATAACAGCTCAAATACCACAAATATTGTAAAAATTTGTGAAGAAGAAATCAGGACTTACTTTATTGATTCAGCAGACAAAATAATTTCAGAAAATGAAATCAATTACTTTGATGTTTCAAAACAATCCGTTGTAATGTCAAATAATTATCTGCCAACAAAATATCCTGTGGACATTATGATAACCAGCGGTGCTTCCTGTCCTGATGCAATTGTGGAAGCAGTGATCAGAAAAATCGTATCATTTTTTGATAATGCAAAAGATGTTGATTCGGTTGTAAGTGATGTTCTTGAAGGAAACTAAGTTAGTAAAGAATTATTTTTTCATTCCTCTGCTTCGCTTCGGAAATTTCACTCAATAATTTATTAAACACCTCTTTCACGGTAAGGATATCATTCACCAATCCTGAACTTTGGCCTGCCTCAAGCTCACCCTCAATTTCATCGCCTTCAAAAATTCCAAGTCTTTCTCGTTTTGCTCCTAAAAGTTCTTTCAATTTAACTTCATCCCAGCCTTCTTTTTCAGCTTTTAGTGCACGATCAGCAAAATCATTTTTCAACATTCTAACCAATCCGATTTTTTTAAAAGCCAGAACTGTACCGTCATCTTTAGCTTCAACAACTTTCTGCTTATAATTTTGATGAGCTGACGATTCTACTGTAGCAGCGAATCTTGTTCCAATCTGAACACCTTCTGCTCCAAGTGATAGTGCAGCAAGAATTCCTCTTCCATCAGCAATACCTCCTGCAGCAATAACAGGAATTTTAACTGCATCAACCAATTGCGGAATAAGAGAAATTGTTGTTGTTTCATTAATGCCATTGTGTCCGCCGGCTTCAACACCTTCACCAACAACTGCATCACAACCGACTTCCTCAGCTTTTAATGCATGCTTAACAGATGGAATAACGTGAGTAACTTTTATATCGTTCTCTTTGAATTGTTTGATGAATTTTCCTGGATGGCCAGCAGAAGAAAATACTATTTTTACTCCTTCTTGAATAGTAACATTAACTAATTCCTCTGCATCTCGTCGGAGTAAAGGAATGTTTACTCCAAATGGTTTATCAGTTGCTGCTTTACACTTTTGAATATGTTCTCTCAATAAATCTGGTTTCATAGAACCTGAACCAATCAAGCCAAGCCCGCCTTCATTGGAAACTGCTGATGCCAGTTTCCATCCGGAGACCCATACCATTCCTGCCTGAATAATGGGATATTCAATGTTAAATAGTTCAGTAATTTTAGTTGTTATTTTCATGATGTGTTATATCTCTCAAAATAGTCTTGAATACAATCATTATGTAATTTTGATGTGAAAGTTAAGCCTCTTTAGCTTGTTATTAAAAACCCCTTTTCCTAAGTTTGTAAACCTTTTTTCAAAAAGCACTTAGACAAAATTTTCAATTCATAAAGGTAAAATAATAATGTCATTTTTCTTCACATCAGAATCAGTTTCTGAAGGTCATC
>CAZLJI010000545.1:0-2278 GCA_964559565.1 uncultured Ignavibacteriaceae bacterium
TTTACACCTACTTATGTTGATCCGGCTACTTTAACTGCTTGCCTGAGTTGCCACGGTTCCGCTGGAATGAATAATGTGATGACTAGAATGGATTGTCAGCCTTGTCACGGTGATCCTCATAATCCCCAGAGTGTAGAAGTTCTTCCTGGAAATGCAAGTACGTTCGAACTTAGCCAGAACTATCCAAATCCTTTTAATCCAATTACAAAGATTCAATTTGCAGTTTCTGAAACTGAAAAAGTAAATTTGGACGTCTACGATATTCAGGGCAGATTAATCAGAACATTGGTTGATCACGAGTTATATCAGCCTGGTAGATACGAAGTTATGTGGGATGGTCTGGATAGTAAAGGAAATCGTATAGCAAGCGGAGTTTATTTTGCCAAGATGCAGGCTGGAAAATATGCCCATACCAAGAAAATGATTATGAACAAATAATTTGGCAATAAGTTAATACTTAAATATTTTTGCTATAATACTCTCTTACTAAAGAGATTAGATAATTATTTCTAATGCCTATGCTCACCCCACCCCGAGTGTAGGCATTTTAATTTTCAAAAACTATTCGTATTTAATAATCTAATCTTCATCTCGCTAAATGAAAATATTAAAATAAAAAACCCCACCGTCCTTTTCCTAAATCAAATACGGCAGGGTCCCTGAATTAATCAAAAATATTTTAATTATCCATTTTCACCTTTTCAAATAATTCCATCGTTTCATCCATTTCTTTTTTCTGTGCTGATCTTATCTGTATTGTAGTTATGATAATGCTGCAGAGAAGTGCACCGGTTAATATGTAAAAGACTATCATTGTACCCCTTTAATTATTTAATGTTGTCATTTTTTTCTGCGTTATGCCGTTAATTAATAATTTAAATTTGTTTTACTTCTTGTCAATTATGTCGATGTAATTATTGGATCATCTAAGTCAATATTACTTCCACTCATATGTTCAGTTTGCATTTTATAAAATCATATTGTCAATAATGTCGTCAATTCCATTCAAATTATATTTTAATATGTATCCTGTACTACCGCTTTTTTATCCTTGCTAAATTCAGCAACTGCTTCTTTTAGTGTGTGGTGTACCTGGAATATTGATGAGATCTCTTTGTATATAAAAGACTTTGAAAGGAATGTATTACTGAGGACAAGTACAATAGCACCGTCTCGTTCTCTTATCTTTCGGTATGCATATACTAAAGCACCAAAAAAAGTGCTGTCTATATATTCACAGCTGCTTAAATCTACTACTATCTGTTTATGATCAATACTGTCATCAATTAAGTTCTCTTTCATTGCGAAAGCTTCATTCATCGTAGCTCTGAATAAATTCACTTTTTCGACTACTATACTATCCCTGAAAGTTCTTTCAATTGCGTCCATCTTATGCCTTATTTTTAATAAAGAAATTGGAACAATTCTCCGCTTATTTTCCGTTGATAGGTTAACGAAAATGACAGTTTTTAATTCAAAAGAGAACAATTACCATTATTTTTTCGTTTCCATTTTTTACAACTGTTGTGCCAATAAATTGTTGTTTTTATTCCTCAGCAATTTTTCTACACAAGCAGCGCCCTAATTCATAATAATAATTAATTACCATACATTTGTATGGTATGCAAAGGAAAAACTTCAAATCTCGTTTATTCAAGAAAAATATAAAAGCTGATGACTTGGATTATTGGTTCTACCTCTACGCAGAATCACTTTGTAGATTAAAACTAAACACAGCGCTCAACTGCCCCTGCTCAGAATGCTGGGTTGAAAAAACAAAACTCAATCACTTATTAGATCAGATTGAAGAAGAAGGTCATATCCCTCCTATCAAAAGAAAAAGTAAAATGACTGGTAAAGGTGATTGCGGCAGAAGATTAGGTCCTGTTGCTTAAACAAAATAATTGTTATTCATAAAATCTTTCATTAAAATATTAGCGTGTAATTTCAATAAATATGAAATGCCTGATCGTAATCTTCATACAATTCGTGACTTATTCTTTTTTCAATATTCAAAATTATTCTGCAAGAGTACACTGAAAATCTCTAATGCTGTAGGTTCTTCATTTGATGACTCTCATTGTATTAAAAAAACTTTTCTTGAACTTAAATCTGGTGTTAAAAGTTGGCCCGAATTGGTTCGTGAAGATTTACCATTTGATGAAAATAAATTGTTGTGCATTTTTTGTGGTAATTCGTTAGATGTTACACCAGCTCACATAGTCCCTCGATCATTAAAAATATCAGTAAGGTGTGTTAATTGCGATATAACCCACGG
>CAZLJI010000546.1:0-2273 GCA_964559565.1 uncultured Ignavibacteriaceae bacterium
TTGCTGCTAGATATGGTGTGAACATAAGCGATTTGCAGAATATAATTGTAACTGCAGTCGGCGGACAAAATTTAGGTGTAGTCATTGAAGGAAGAATGCGTTTTCCGATTCGAATGCGTTATCAAAGAGATTACCGTGATGATGTTGAGGAGATTAAAAGTTTAATTGTTCCGGTATCGTTATCTAGTCCAATGGATGTTCAATCTGCGATGAATAATAATTCAACTATCGGAACTAATAATAACAGTGGTGGAATGTCGTCTATGGGAAATTCAAACAATGGAGGTGTTACTATTCAACCTGCTGGTGGACAAAGCGGTTTTTCATTACTTACCACTGAACAAAATGCAATTACATATCTCCCCATTTCCGAATTAGCAGATGTGAAGGTACTTACGGGTCCACCAATGATAAGCAGTGAAAACGGGATGCTGAGATCAATAGTATTTATGAATACACGTGGTAGAGATATGGGTAGTGTAATGGTCGACGCTAAAAAAGTTATTGAAGACAATCTTAAACTTCCGGCTGGTTATAGTTATACCTGGAGCGGGCAATATGAAAGTAAAGTCCGGGCACAGCAAACTATTCAATTCATTATGCCTGTTGTGTTCTTAATAATCTTTGTGCTGCTTTTTCTGACATTAAAAGATTATATGGAAGCCAGTGTTGTGATGTTATCAGTTCCGTTTGCACTAATTGGCGGGATGTATATGATCTACATTCTCGGATACAATTTTTCTGTTGCTGTGTGGGTTGGATTTATTGCTTTGTATGGTGTTGCTGTTGAAACTGGAGTGGTGATGGTCGTCTATTTGCACGAAGCTCTTGATAAAAGGATTCGGGATCATAAAAATGGTAAAAGAGGTGCCATTACTAAAACAGATATTTATGAAGCAACAATTGAAGGTTCTGTTATGCGACTCAGACCAAAACTAATGACAGTAGGAACTTCTATGGTTGGGTTAATCCCAGTTATGTGGGCAACCGGAACTGGTTCAGATGTTATGAAACCGCTGACTGCTCCATTGATTGGAGGGCTATTAACATCTGCTGTTCACGTGCTTGTTGTAACACCGATTCTCTTTGCTATTATGAAAGAGCGAGCACTAAAGAAAGGCAAATTAGAATTATCCAAAATGTCTGATTGGATGAAGGAGGGTTAATTAAATGAACAATTATAAATTAAAAATGAAAAATAATCTTATAAATATTTTATCAACAATTCTGATTTTAGTGATAAGTGGGCAAGTAAAAGCTCAATCAGTTGATTCATTAGTGAATGAGGCATTACAGAATAATCCGCATCTAAAATCCATCGAACAAAGAATTAATGCCAGAGAGTACAGAGCCGAAGCAGTTGATAATTTGCCTCCTCCAACGCTCGGAGTTGAATTCTCACAGATTCCAACCGATGAAATAAATATTTGGAATGAAGCAATTTCAAATTCGTTGTCAATTTCTCAAATGTTTCCACTTGGGGGGAAGCTAAGTGCAATGAACAATGTTGAACTTCAGAATGTCGAGGTGACAAAAAAAGATTTTGACTCGTACAAAACAAATCTCACGGCGCAGGTGAAAATGTCTTATTACTATATCTGGCAGCTGGAAAGGAAAATTGAAATTCAACGGCAGAATATTGATCTGTTGAATAATCTTTCAAGTTCACTTGAAATTAGTTATCAGGTGAATAGGATAAACCAGGCTGATGTATTAACAATAAGGAGTGAAGTAGCCTCAAATAATGCTCAGCTTATTATACTGAAGAATCAGCGTGAGGCAGAAATTTATAAATTGAATAGACTGCTCGGCAGAAAACTTGATTCAAAAGAGTTAACTATTGATGAAGAGATAAATGAAGATACTTTGAGCTATTCACAGGCACAGCTTGAGAAGACACTTTTCAATAAAAATCCATCTCTTTTAAAAATGGATAGCATGATAGAAATGAACGAAGCGATGGTTAATGCAAATAACAGCGAACTCGTTCCGGATCTAATGGTTGAGGGGATGTTGATGAGAATGCCACGAGGAATGATTCTAACATCAAAAACAGATTTATCTATGCTTGCTCACGAACCGCAGGAAACAGAGTATATGTATTCTCTGATGGCTTCCATTACTCTGCCATTTGTACCATGGTCATCTGGCACATATAATAATAATGAAGAGGAACTGTTGTCTGAGATTAAAGGTATAGAGTATGAAAAAAACAATATGCAAAGAGAAATGACTGCACAGCTTAAAGAAGCTTTGGTGAAATACAATACTGC
>CAZLJI010000547.1:0-2269 GCA_964559565.1 uncultured Ignavibacteriaceae bacterium
CTCAGACTTACGATATGCTAACTTCAGAAACGATTGATAAGCTGAAAGCAAAAACTTTGCACAAGATCAGTAGTCTCTAACTATTTTTTTGTTGTTTAATCAGACCAATATATCCGATATGGAAAATTTAATAGAAGTAACGAATAGAATTAATCGTGAAGTCATTCCGACTTGTTCGGAATCAGACTTCAAAGATTCTGGAGTCGCTTCGCTCCCCAGAATGACAAATGAAAATTATAATGACATAAAAGGTATAGTCATTCCAGCTTGTCTGGAATCAGACACCCAAGATTCTGGACTCTCCCGACAAGTCGGGATCGCCAGAATGACGAAGTCAAAGAAGAAGATCATCAAGAACAAAGAAAAGGGAATTCAGAAAATTAGATTTGTTGTGCAGACAATGTTTGCATTACTCTGCATCTGGATAGGAGTTGAGTTCTATCTGTTCACTCAATATTTAGAAACAAATGGTGCAGCATCATTCACATCTCGTCCTCCGGGAGTTGATGGTTTTCTTCCAATCAGCTCTTTTATGAGTTTTTATTTATTCCTGATGACCGGTGAAATTCATTCAGCACATCCCGCAGGATTTTTTATTTTCTTTGCGATTATTCTCGTTTCGTTAGTTTTTGGAAAAGCATTTTGCAGCTGGCTTTGTCCGGTTGGATTTTTGTCCGAGCTGATTGGAGATTTCGGCAAGAAAATTTTCAAAAAAGATTTGAAGCTGCCAAAATTTCTCGATTATCCTCTCAGAAGCTTGAAATATTTATTGCTCGGTTTCCTGTTCTACTCAGTTTTCTTTTTGATGAGTACAACTGCACTTCAGGCCTTTCTTGATAGTCCGTACAATCTTGTCTCCGACATAAAGATGTTTTACTTCTTCGCTGACATTTCAAGATTTTCACTAATAGTAATTGGAATATTGTTTTTGCTTTCAATTGTGCTTCGCGGATTCTGGTGTAGATATCTTTGTCCTTACGGTGCTTTATTGGGAATTACCTCATTACTTAGTCCGAATAAAATAAAACGAAATCCAGTTAGCTGCATTGACTGCGGTTTATGCAACAAAGCCTGTCCATCATTTATAAAAGTTGACAAAGTTAAAACAGTAATTTCTGATGAATGCACATCCTGTTTGAATTGTGTTGATGCCTGTCCGGTTGCAGATACTCTTCAACTCGAAACGATAACGATGAAGAAAAAAATAAATAAGAAATATGTTGCGATTGGAGTTGTATCAATTTTTATGCTTATTACAGGATTTGGAATGATAACGGGGAAATGGCAGAATAATATTTCAAAAGAAGAATACCTTGAATTGTATAAAGATATGGATTCATTCAGTCATCCAACCGGAACAGAAGCAGTAAAGAAGTTTAACGAAGATGCGTTGAAGAATAATTCGAACAATAACGCTCAAAGTGAAATCGAAAAAGAAAAAAATGAGTAATGTCAGTCTGAGCTTGTCGAAGACTGACGGTCACACTTCGACTGGCTCAGTGTGACATCAAGAATTATAAATCAAAAAAACAAAGAGGTAATTAAAATGAATGAACTAAATATAAAAGATTCGGCAATTGAGAGGCTGGTTGAGAAAACACTTGCAGAAATTGTTACTGATAATGTCCGTGCAGCTATTGTTTTTGAAGAATACGGTTTGGACTTTTGCTGTAAAGGTAAACGGCCACTCGCTGATGCATGCTCAGAAAAAAATGTTGATGTTCAGAAAATCGTGAATGAATTAACAAATCTTTCTAATACCAGCAACGGAACACAGAATGCAAAAGACTGGCAGCTTGATTTCCTGGTTGATTACATTATTAATAATCATCATCAATATGTTAGAAGAATGATACCAGTAATATCTCTTCACGCAGATAAGGTCGCTTCAGTGCATGGCTCGAATCATCCTGAAACTTTACAGATAGCGGATCTGTTTCTTGCAGTCAGAGAAGAACTTGAAATGCATATGATGAAAGAAGAGAGAATTTTATTCCCACAGATCAAACAGATGGTATTAACACAATCTGAAAAGAGTCAATTCTTCCCACCAGCGTTCGGTTCAATTCAAAATCCAATAAGAATGATGGAATATGAACACACAAGTGCCGGCGATGCTCTGTATCAGATCAGAGAATTGAGTAAGAATTATTCCCATCCGGAAGATGCCTGCAATACATTCAAAGCTCTTTACTCTGAACTGAAGGAGTTTGAAGAAGATTTGCATAAACACATTCATCTCGAGAATAATATTCTCTTTCCTAAGTCT
>CAZLJI010000548.1:0-2268 GCA_964559565.1 uncultured Ignavibacteriaceae bacterium
ACACAATAGACGGTATTGAAGACTATATCATAGATGGAAGTATAACAACATCAGCAGACTGATAGTATTTGGCAACCTCTTCGTTTGGAACAAACTGGTTGACTACTTTCACTTTATTCTCAATCTTGAATTTTTTTATTAGCTCAAAATATTCCTTTGGATCATCATAAAACTCTCCAACTATTAACAATGTGGCGTTTGGATTATTTGAAAGAATTTTCGGAAATGCTTCAATAAGAATGTCTAGTCCTTTGTATTTTCTAACATAGCCAAAGAATAACAATACTAATGAATCTTCATCAAAATCTAAATCCTGCTTCAGCTTGTTGATATTTACTTCTTCGCTCTGTTTGTAACAATCATAAACAGGAAGTTCTGATCGATATACTTTTTTTCCTTTAGAATATTGCTGTAATTCCTTTTCGACGATTCCTGAAAGTGCTAAAAATTTTGATGCAAACTTTAGCCCTGCTTTAGTTAAAAACTTGTCAACTGCATTTGCTTCGTGAGAGACTACATTTTCAGTTATGAAGAATATTTTGTTTTTATATTTTTTCCGGATGAGAAATGAAATTACTCCGTGACAAAGACCAAAGAAAGGATGCCACCAATCAAAAACTACAAGATCGGCATTTTCTTTTTTTATCAGGCTTGCCGACTTAATCCAATTAAAAGGATTGATTGAATTGATAATCCTTTCACTTGGCACCTTAAAAACTTTCTCTTTACTTTTATCGTACTGGGTAGTCCCCGGGAAAAGAAATGAGGGATAGAGCAGCTTGAAGTTGTAAATCTTAACATCAAAATGATTCTTTAATGATTCGTAAGTATGAGTAACGAAGAGAGCGTTTCCGCCTCTGTACGGATACGCTGGACCGATGAGAATTATTTTTTTCTTCAACTGTATTGACAATGATTATAAAAATTTCGGTCGAAATATAATTAAATCGTTCTAGGGGAGAAAGTTGCAATTGTCAGTCTGAGCTTGTCGAAGACTGACATTGAGGAAATTGTCACACTTCGACTGGCTCAGTGTGACATTTCAAAACTTATACTGCGATTCATCATCCTCATCTTCTAAGTCTTCTTCTGTTGGCATCGTAAACATTGAACTTAGCATATCCCTGAACTGAATACCATCTTCGATTTTTGTTCTGCTCAGTATCGAATACTCTGATAATCCAAACAAGAGGAACTCCATTAGTAAAAGTCTTGAATTACCATTCACAGAATGTTGAAATTTCTTAACAACATTTTCAAGTTGAGGAATATTTTGTAGTAGTTCTCTGTATTGTTTGTCGGTTAAGTTCATCATCAAATCAGCTTTATTACCTTTCTTGAACCAATCGATTATTGGCTGATATGGACTTGGCTGCTGAGATTTTTTAAGACTATCAGGTGTTGGGAAATACTTTGTGAAATTATTTTTTAAAGCTTTGCCTATAAGTATCTGTGCAACCTTTGCCGGACCTTCCTGTTCACCTTCGTAAACTAATTCAATCTTCCCGGTGATTGATGGAATTACTCCATATAGATCACTAATTCTGAGCTTAGTTTCATTTTCATTGTTCAATATTCTTCTTCGTTCTGCCGTGCTTATCAAATTTTCATATGCTGAAATTGAAAGACGTGCAGACACACCACTCTTTGCATCTATATATTCACTTCCTCTTGCTTCAAAAGCGATCTGTTCAACAAGATCAAGTAATATTTCATCCAGATTAATTTTTTCTTTTTGATCCTTGGTCAGGTTCGCTTCCTGTTGAGTAATCCGCTTTGAGATTCCAATACTTTTTGGATAGTGAGTTAATATTTGGCTGTCAATTCTATCTTTAAGCGGAGTTACGATTGACCCTCTGTTTGTGTAATCTTCAGGATTTGCCGTGAAGATGAATTGAATATCCAGAGGAAGCCTTACTTTAAAACCGCGAATTTGAATATCACTTTCTTGAAGTATATTAAAAAGCGCAACCTGAATTCTTGCCTGAAGATCAGGAAGTTCATTGATGACAAATATTCCTCTGTGCGATCTTGGAATTAATCCAAAATGAATTACTCTTTCATCGGAGTAGGGGAGTTTGAGTGCTGCGGCCTTTATCGGATCAACATCACCAATTAAATCTGCTACTGAAACATCAGGTGTTGCAAGCTTTTCTGTGTATCGTTCTAAACGGTGAATCCAACTAATCTTAGTTTTATCTCCATCTCTTGAAATAATTTCTTTTGAATAAACTGAAAGTGGATTCAACGGATCATCATTCAATTCAG
>CAZLJI010000549.1:0-2265 GCA_964559565.1 uncultured Ignavibacteriaceae bacterium
TTATGACTCACGAGCTTGGACATGCATTGGGTATTGGTATATATTGGGGAGCAGAATTTCAAGCTGGTGGAGCTGTGCCTCCAACTGACTTTTTCTTATCCAGCACCGCTTATCCATCAGCAGGAGGAGCTTATAACTCAATATTGGGATCCAGCCGACCAAAAATTGCATTAGAAAACGAGGGTGGTGATGGAACAGCTTCGGCACACTGGGAAAATAACTTCAGACCATCAACGGCGCCTGGTTCGGATGGATTCAATTACCCTGGATTACAGAACGAATTAATGGTCGGCTTCTATTCGCCATCAACTAATTTTGCAATATCAGATCTATCAATTAAAACATTGGTGGATTTTGGATATTTTGAGAAAAATGCTGGCGCCAATGAGGGCGTACCAACATTAGTTAATAGTTAATAAATATGAGCGAAGAAAATATAAATATAGAACATAGCGGATCACACGTTCCAGATGATGCGGTTTTTTACAAAAATTGTGGTTGTGGCCAACACGATCACGATCATGCACCACAAAAGATAGGAACTTTTAATCTTGATACAAATACCATGTCTGCTATATTGACTGGTGAGTTTTAATTTTTTATAATAAAAAAATAGCAGCCAAATTTCCCGAGAAAGGAATAATTCTTCGGGATTTTATTTATAAACGAACAACGCTTTGTCTAACATTTATTGAAAGAATAAAATCAGGACTTTTCTCTTGTGTTGTATTAAATTTCCAATACCACCCATATTTTGGATTTGTAAGTGTTTGATTAGTATCTGTGACTGAACAGAACATTATACCGCCAATATTTGAAAGAACTGTTGGGTTTAATGTCCTGAAACTATATGTTATATCTTGATAGCCTTGGCCTGAGGTGTATAATCCAAAAATTATTCCAGCGGCTGGATCGCTATTAACAGTTGTACCAACCTGTATGAAATTAATAGAAGTGTCTGGCGATGGAAAATCAATCAACGGTGAAACCATATGGGTTGTTGTTCGGTTTGTAATAGTGCTTGTAGAGGATCCGTTCATTAGCCACCCGCATCTTCTAGCATGGCCACTATCAACAGTATCATAAACAGGAACCCCACGGTTTGTCATTGTTCCAAAAATATTTTGATATCTTCCTACTAATTTTAATTGCCCACCGCCATTAAAAAGTCCACTGGATACAGTTATTGGAACGCCCGTTACAAGCGCCGGTATATTAACTTGCAGTTCATAGGTTAGTCGTAAAAATTGTCCTGTAGCTAAAACGATAGTAGATGGCATGACCATTCGTGAAAACAGGTTACGCGCATTGTTATCGTTTTGGCTATAAATTCCAATATCCCTGATGGAGGTTGGCCCAGTTACGATTGGAAAATCATAAACTCGTGTAAATTTTGCAAAACCAAAGGTTGTATTGTATTCAACCGTGCAATCTTGGGTGCTGCTAGTATCTCCGGCGCCAACATTGTCACCACTTGAGTCTGATGTGAGTATGCGGCTTATTGTCAAATCCGTATCTGTTACTTGTGCTGGTGTAGGATTATTTCCATATGCGGCCTGCCTTATTAAATTTGGAATAATATTTGCTGGAGAAGTTGTAGTTTTGTAATTTGGCGCATTTACGCTTCTGCCCATAGCTAAATCAATACCAACATTTGTAATCAAATTATTTCTCAATTCATCACCAAAAGGTTTTTCAACCGTACCATTTGGATGTATTATTTCAACTTTCCATTTTCCGCCGATACCCATACGGCTTTCAGTTTCACATTCTGTCCATTTTTTTATTAAAATATTCATTATTTTTTAAAAATTATAATTATAACCTGTTCATATACCATCTTAACTTCATTGATATTGGTTGTTGTGCTGGTATTGTTTGTGGAGTATCGAATAAAATATAAGGAACTCCATTAGTCATTGTTGATTGATTTGTTGGATTACCGCGAAAATTTAGCAATATCCCGCTGCAGGTTCTTTGCGAGCTTGCTGGTGGAAAATAGTAAGTTACATCGACACTTGCGCCGCTTTCATAAAGTTGAAAATTTCCAATGGCTGGTACTGATGTTGGCGTAGCATATACGCTATTTGTTTGCTGCCATAGGTATCTATCGCCAAATCCGCTAGTAAAACGTCCTGTTAAAAATGCCGCCCCGCAATCATTATCCACTATTCCACCAAATAATGTATTAATTGTGCCACGATTGACACTTGTATCATTATTAAAATTAGTTGTAACCATATCTACCGTCTGGCTTTGAAATTG
>CAZLJI010000550.1:0-2241 GCA_964559565.1 uncultured Ignavibacteriaceae bacterium
TAGCAGGATTGTTTCCAGCATTGAATACACTTATCTCAGATGCTCCCACAGGAATTACTGTAACTCCTGCTGAAGCTACACTTGTAGGTGTCTTCTGTTTTTTGAGTTCAGTATCAACTGAAAGAAGTGTTGTTTCGGTTGCAAAATCTTCAGCACTAAAGGCCGCCAATAAACTAGCCAATGTTGTCTCAGTAGCAACATCGGTTGTATTAGTTTCAATGTTACCTAAAGCAGCCAATACTAACAACTGAGTTGCTTCCTGTGAAAGACCTGTTGTATTTGTATTTACTGCTTGTAATTCTGTAAGCACTGAAGCTAAAGTAACTTCTGTTGCCAAAGGAGCGAATGCAGCAATTATACTTGCATTCTGTACAGTCTGTGCTACCAATTCAGCTAATACCAAAGATGTATTTGAATCGATCGATGTGATAAGACCGGTTTGAGATTGCAACTCAGTAAGAATATTCGAAAGAATTGTTCCCTGTGATGTACAGCACGCCTGAATTTCAGCAACAATATTTGCATCTGCTGTTGTAATAGCAGTTTCGATTAAAGTAAGTGCTGCGGAATTTGCAGCCGCAAAAGCATTCAATGTAGCTTCTGTTGCAAAATCTTTCGCATCAATACTTTGTAACAATAAATTTCCGGCATCACAACATGCGCCTAAATTTGTCAATAATGTTTCAACATTATCAGTATTGTTGTCGATGTCTGTAAGAAGTGCAGTGTGAGCAACTAACTCAGCAAGAATCATTGCAAGTAAAGAAGCGGGGCTTTCATAAGTTAATGGCCCAAGTGGTCCAGCAGGATCTCCTGGTTGTAACTGATGTGCTGTTAAATCACCCGGTAGATAATAAGCAATACTCCAAACATTTGTATCCAGATCCAAAGTTCTAATTTCCAACCATGTTACATCATTTGCATCCTTTGCAAAAGAGGCTTCGAAATCTTTATCCGATTGAACCGCTGCTAAGATCTGACCCAATAAACCTTCAACACCATCGGTATTATCTTCGATCTGCTGCAGCAATGATTCCACAAGATCTGTGTTATCTGCAATTCCTTGTAAACCAAGAAGTACTTTATGTTGCCAAGGGAAATTATTCCCTTTGTTTCCTGAATTTTTTTTATCTCCTACTGACATAACAAATACTGTTTTAAATAATATAAGCATTTTCAGCATGATATCAAAACAGTATTTACTTTTTCTGTCATAAAGTAGTTATCGGAAAAGGCTTCGAACCTTTGTTTCAGGGACCAAAACCCTGCGTCCTGCCAGCTAGACGATCCGACAATAATGTCGAGATGACAGGACTCGAACCTGCGACCTGAGTATCCCAAATACCCCGCGCTACCAAACTGCGCTACATCTCGAAGTAGAGAGTGTGTGCCGATCAACCATTTCTTGATCGCTAAGGTGTCCAATACACACTCTCTTTTTGCGTCCAAAGCAAAGAGGTATCAGCCTGATTCGAACAGGCGTGGTCGGTTTTGCAGACCGATGGTTCAACCACTCACCCATGATACCTTGTGCACACAAAGAAGGATTCGAACCTCCGACCGATGGATTTGGAATCCATTGCTCTACCAACTGAGCTATTTGTGTGTTTGTGGATCCAGCAAGAATTGAACTTGCGACCTTCGGGTTTTCAAGCCGACACTCTACCAACTGAGCTATAGATCCATAAAAAAAGCCCCGGGGATTTCCCGAGGCTCTTCAAAATTTTCCTGTAGTGTATGAAGGAAAAAATCAACTCATAGCGATGCCCGGGAGACCTTGGGAGGTAAACCAAAATTGCGGACAAAAGGGTTGATTATTTCTTTTCATAAGGCAAATATAATCAAAGTGTTTCTAATAATGCAAAGGCATTATCAATTTTTTCTTTTTCTGCTGCAGTAATTGTATTGTAATCTAACACAATCGCATCCAGTTCCACAGGAAGAGGTGTGATGTGATTGCAATCCAACTGATAAGGAGAATTGATTATTTCCACCGATACATAACTTCCTACAAAATTAAAGAAAGCATTATACACTGCTTTTTTAGCAGGATCCTGGATTGCATCGACATCAATTTCTAAAGTCGCTTCTTCACCTGTTGTTTTTTTAAATTGCCCTATCACTAAATGTGTAGGTTCTGGAGCATTACTCCCTGATACTATAAATACACTCATTTCATTTAAAATTTAGGTACAAGAAGAACCGGATCAAAAATAAATCCGGATGGTGTTAAAACATCAG
>CAZLJI010000551.1:0-2240 GCA_964559565.1 uncultured Ignavibacteriaceae bacterium
ACCGTCAACCTGAATAGTGATTCCGGTTACATAGCTTGCTTGCTTTGACGCAAGGAAAACTACTACAGATGCAATCTCTTCTGGTCTTCCAAGTCGGTTTATTGGAGTACGTTTAGCCATTTCGACTAAAATTTCTTCGTGAGACTTCCCTCTCTCTTTTGCTTCGACTACTGCAAGCTCATACAGACGTCTTGTCAAAGTCATTCCCGGCGCAACATTGTTAACAGTGATGTTAAATTTTGCAACTTCATTGCTGAGCGACTTTGTAAATCCGGTTACTCCAGCACGGAGAGAGTTCGATAATATCAGATTATCGACCGGCTGCTTAACCGAAATCGAAGTCAGATTAATTATCCGACCCCAATTGTTTGCCATCATTCCCGGTAATACTAATTTTGAAAATCTGACAGTGCTGAGGAGAACCTGTTCATAGGCATTGTTCCAATCTTCTTCTTCAAGCTGCTGAAATAAACCCGGAAGTGGTCCACCACAATTATTAACAAGAATATCAACGATTCCAAAATGAGAACTAACCGCATTGAAAGTGTTCTCGATATCCTTCTGTTTATTCAAATCACATATTGACCAGAATGGCTCAATGTGGTATTTCTCTTTAAGTTCTGCAGCAGTAGATAATAAGTTTTCTTTTGAACGTGATGAAATTGCTATCCTACAACCTTCCTCAGCAAACAGCTCGGCGACTGCTTTCCCTATTCCCATACTTGATGCTGTAATGAGAACAGTCTTATCTTTTAATCCGGTATCCATAGTTTACCTTTGAAGCAAAATTAAAGATATATTGATTGGCAGGAATTAAAATAAAGTATTTATTCTAATTTATGAACTGGTTCATTCACAATTTTTGCAGTATCCATTGCTATCACTAATTCTTCATTGGTCGGAATACGGAATATTTTAACTTGTGAGGAGTTATCAGATATCAGTATTTCACGGCTTTCACTTTTAAGCCTGTCCAGCTTGATCCCGAGATACTCCATATTTTTACATACTTCTTCTCTGACTTCAACAGCATTTTCACCAATACCACCAGTGAATACAAGTGCATCAAGACCACCCATTGCAGCAGTGTATGCCCCAATATATTTCTTGATTCGATAACAGAAAATCTCAAATGCATAGATTGCTCTTTTCTGCTCATCTTTAACTGAAGCAAGTATTTCACGCATATCACTGCTTTCTCCACTAATTCCGATCAAACCAGAATGTTTATTTAGAAGCGTACCTGCTTCGCTGAGTGATAATCCTTCTTTTCCCATTATATAAAGAATCAGTGAAGGATCTAGATCACCGCTTCTTGTTCCCATTAGCAATCCTTCCAGCGGCGTAAAACCCATAGTTGTATCAACCGAAACTCCATTGTTCACAGCAGCCATACTGCAGCCATTTCCAAGATGAGCAGTAATGATTTTTAACTCATTGACATCTTTTCCCATCATTTCAGCTGCCTTCTGCGAGACATAAAGATGAGACGTTCCGTGAAATCCGTATCTTCTTATTTTATACTTCTTATATAATTCATAAGGTATACCGTACAAGTAAGAGCGAGGAGGCATCTTGGAATGAAAAGCTGTATCAAATACACCTACTTGTGGAGTTGTTGGTAAAAGTCTGGTAACTGCCTGAATTCCTTTTATGTTTGGAGGATTATGCAGAGGTGCAAGTTCAATATTATCCTGAAGGACTTTTATCACCTCATCATTGATTAACACTGATCCAGTAAATGATTCCCCGCCGTGAACAACGCGATGACCAATTGCGTCAATATCTTTTATATCTGTTATTACACCATGAGTTTTGCTCAGCAGGATAGCAACCACATATTCAATTGCCATTTGATGATCCAGAATTTCACCTGCAATTTTTATACTGTCACCATCATGTCTTGAGTGAGAAAGTACAGCACCACTCATTCCGATCCGATCAACGATGCCTTTTGCTAGTGCAGTTTCAGTTTCTGTCTCTATGAATTGATATTTAATTGAAGAACTTCCGCAGTTTAATACAAGAACTTTCATTTTAATTTTCTGATTTTAATTGATAAAAATTTAACTGATTATATTTCCGTGTTCATCATATTTATAGAATCCTTCGCCACTTTTCTTTCCAAGTTTTCTTTCACGAACAAGTTTACGTATTATCGGGCAGGCACGATATCTTGGCTCGCCAAGAGTTTTCCAGAGAGTCTCCATCCAAGCAAGAACTTCATCCAGACCCATGCT
>CAZLJI010000552.1:0-2239 GCA_964559565.1 uncultured Ignavibacteriaceae bacterium
AGGGTAGCAAATACATCGGCAACTGCGGCAAGCAGTGGTGCAGATCTTAATGGCAATGCAGCAATTCTTGCCTGCCAAAATATTCTTGAGCGGTTATTAAAAGTTGCATCGGAAGAGTTGAAAGTTTCTAATACAGGCGCATTGGAATTGAAAAATGAATTTATTTTTCACAAGGGAATAAAGTCAAATTTAATTTGGGATGAATTAATTACACTTGCCTATAAAAAAAGAATAAGTCTTTCTTCTTATGCATCATACGCAACACCTAACATTTATTTTGACAGGGAAACAAATAAAGGTCGCCCATTTGCATATCACGTTTACGGTACCGGAATTACAACCGTTACGGTTGACTGTCTGCGTGGCTCTTATACAATCGATTCTGTAAAAGTTGTTCACGATTTTGGTAAAAGCCTGGATCCTGTGATTGATATTGGTCAGGTTGAGGGAGGAATAGCTCAAGGAATTGGCTGGCTTACGGTTGAAGAAGTAAGTCATTCTGATGAAGGTAAATTGTTGTCAAATAGTTTATCTACTTATAAAATTCCTGACATCTATACCGTTCCCAAAGAAATTGAAGTTTGTTTTTTAGAAGACTCTGAAAATCAATACGGTCCTTTTAATTCAAAAGCTATTGGTGAGCCACCATTGATGTATGGCATTGGTTCATACTTTGCAATATTAAATGCTATTAAAGAATTCAGACCTGAAAAGGATTTTGAAATTTCCGCTCCGTTAACGCCGGAAAAAGTATTAATGAATCTTTACAGTAAAGTTGATAAAGCGATAACTGCTTGATCAATAATTAATCCTTCAAAATTTATGAATGAAGTAATACTCTGGAATTTCATATTAAAAACAATCAGCTCAGATAAAAAGGCTGTGCTGCTTGTTGTTGCTGAATCATCGGATTCTTCTCCCGGAAGACAGGGATTTAAGATGGCAGTAAATGAGGAAGGTGAAACTGTGGGTACTATAGGCGGCGGGATTATGGAAAAAGATATGATTGAGTATGCTCTTGACGTTCGTTTTGGAAATGAATCCAGGCTAGTTAAAAAACTTCACCACACTGATAAAACTAATTTTGAAAAATCCGGTTTAATCTGCGGTGGTTATCAAACAATTATCTTTTCTGTGATTGATAAATCACAAACAACTCTTGTTGAAAATATTTTATCATCTATTAATGAAAAACAAAACAATGAATTGCTCATCACTCCGAAAAGGATTGAATATAAAACAGCAGATAGTATACTCCGTGTTTCTTTTACTTATAAATCTGATGAGGATTGGAATTATAGGGAAAACATTGGACTTCCATTAATTGCTTACATTGCAGGTGGCGGGCATGTTGGTCTGGCTGTATCCCGGGTCATGAAGACTATAGGATTTTATGTTGTTGTTTTTGATCATCGTGAAGATGTGTTTACAATTGAACAAAATAGTTTTGCTGACGAAATAATTATTACTAGATATGAAGACATAGGAAAAAAAATAATTGAGAGCGAAAGATCATACATAATAATTGTTACTCCGATGCACACAGGTGATGAGACAACATTAAAATCTGTCATTGATAGAAAAGTTAATTACATTGGAATGATGGGAAGCAAAAGGAAGATTAAAAATATATTTGATGCATTACTGGCGGATGGAATCGATGGTGAACTTTTACAAAGAGTACATACACCGATAGGAATTGAAATAGAAGCAGAGACACCTGAAGAGATAGCAATTAGTATTGCTGCGGAAATCATTAAGGTAAAGAATCAACCTGATTCCTGCTTATGATTATGGTTAATAGTAAAAGCTCCGATCAAATAACTTGATTTACTTTAAACTCTTACTTAACTTTTTTCCGATTACTCTTTACAGAATGATTCTAAAATATTTTGGGGAGATAATACCTATTTTAAAATATTTGCAGAGATTTAGGAAGTCTTTAAAGCATTAAAAAAACCTCACTCAACCTGTAGCAGAGAGGGATTAACTGAAATCCAAGATTCTACTTGCTTAGTATTCCGACATTTGTCGCTATTTCATTAGTATCATTTTTTTAGTTTGAATGAAATCACCTGCCTTAAGCTGGTAGAAATAAACTCCGCTTGGCAATCCGGTTGCGTTAAACTCAATTTCATAATCACCAGTTGGTTTTTCTTCATTAACATGTGTTGTGATTTCATTCCCTATAACATCATAAACTTTCAAATTGACAAAACTTCTTTCAGGAATTTCATAT
>CAZLJI010000553.1:0-2239 GCA_964559565.1 uncultured Ignavibacteriaceae bacterium
ATTGAGATTTTCTTCAACGGTTAAATCCTGGTAAAGTGAAAATCGTCCCGGCATGTATCCAACAATATTTCTAATAGCCGCATAGTCTTTAATTACATCATAATCCATCACGGTTGCGATGCCTTTATCAGCAAGTAACACGGTGGTCAGAATTCTGAAGATTGAAGTTTTACCCGCACCATCCGGTCCTATCA
The DNA here is from genome assembly GCA_964559565.1 of uncultured Ignavibacteriaceae bacterium. GTDB lineage: Bacteria > Bacteroidota > Ignavibacteria > Ignavibacteriales > Ignavibacteriaceae > IGN2. The sequence continues at coordinate 195 of CAZLJI010000553.1, forward strand.
GTCCGAAAAGTTCTCCTTCATCAACAGAAAATGAAATATCATCTGCGGCTGTTATAACATTTTTTTTTGAAGTGTATATTTTGGTAATATTTTTTACTTCAATTGCATTCATACAGATCTAGAATTTTACTTCTCCGTACATACCGATTTTTAAATATCCGTCGTTCACTACTTTTACTTTAATTGCGTAAACGAGATTTGCACGTTCATCCTTAGTCTGAATTGTCTTTGGAGTAAACTCAGCTTTTGATGATACCCAATAAATTTCTCCGTTCATTTCTTTTTGATCGCTTTCCCCTTTATCTACAAATACTTTTACATTTTGCCCGAGTTTTATTTTTCCAAGCTGACCACCATCAATGTAAGCGCGTAAAGTCATGTCGGAAAGATTGGCAATTTTATAAAGCGCCTTGCCATTTGAAGTAATCTCATCTTGTTTTGCGTATCGTGTTATAACTGTTCCATCGATGGGATTAATTATTATACTTTTCTTGATTTGATCTTCTATCTGTTCAACCTGTGCAATCAGCGGAAGAGTTTCGCTTTGTATTCCTTGTTTCGTAATTGTTAAACTGGATTTTGTTGCAGTGTATTGCTTGTTTAAAACTTCTAACTGTGAGTTGATATCATCAAGTTGTTTGGTAGTTGCAGCATCCAATTTAACAAGATTTTCAATTCGTGTTTTTTCAACCTCTGTAGTTTCAATTTGTTTTTGAAGAGTCGCAAGTTGAGCACTAATATCAGGTTGCTTGCTTAATACAGCTTTGATAGTTGCCTGAAGTTGTTTTTTCTTAAGATGTAATTGTGTTGTGTCAACTACTCCAACAATTTGATTTTGTTTAAGCTGCATTCCTTCTTCAACCGGAAACATTATCAGCTTTCCCATAGCTTCCGAGGAAACTATAATTTCTTCTGATTCAAATGTACCGGTAGCATCAAAATCTCCGTTGCCATTTGAGCAAGCAAAAACCAATAATAAACTTAGAATAAATGCAATGTTTAATAATCTGTTTTTCATTTTAATCTCTATGGTATTTTTTAATTTCCTGTTGTGATTTTGTAATTATACTGTGCAAGCAATAATTGAATTTTGTGAATCTCTAAATTTTGTTTTACTGTATCTTCTGCATTTAAATCGCGGACGTAATCACTTGAAGTAATCACTCCGTTTTCAAGTTTTGCTTTAGCTGATTCTTTCACTGATGTTCTTAATTCAATTATACCTTTATCTACTTCAATCAATTTTTTTAGTTTGTCAATTTCCTGCAACTGTTGATTGGTAGTGAGTTTAGTATTGAGTAAAAAGGTTTCTGTCTGAGCGTCAATATTCAATTTATTCAGTTCATTTGTTTCGGATTCATTTCCGTAGCTGTAAAGATTTGATAATGACCATGTAAATCGAATCCCCGTTATGTAATACCATGCAAAATCATTCTTAAACATATTCAGTCCTGGTTTTGAATATCCACCCTGAAAAAACAAACTTGCTTTGGGAATAATCTTCGATGAAGTCAACCCGCTCTGATTTTCAATTAAGTTTTTTTGTGCAGAATAAAGATTTAACTCGGGACGAAAAATTTCTTCAGTTGATTGAAAATTAATTTGCGATGGAGTTAAAAGAGTGGTGGAATCATCGAGTTTTTCGTTAATTAATAAACCGAGCATATTTATATAAGATATGCGTGAAGATTTAAACTCAATTTTGCGTTGTTCTGTTTTTAGTAATTCTGCACTTAAAACATCAACATCAGATTTAGTTGCGGTGCCATTTGCGTATGCTGCTTCAAGTTTTGAAATACTGGCATTCAGATCGTCTATTACCAAATCAATTTGATTTAATTGAGCATCTATAAGCAGAGTACCCAAATAAATCTGATTAACTCTTTCTTTCACCTTTATTAATTCAATTTCAATTTTATGGTTATCAATTTCGGAAATAGATTCCTGTATGCCAGCCTGCGAACTCATTACTCCGCCATCATAAATCGTTTGAGTAACATCAACAGCAGCTCTATATTGATCTTTTGTTAGTCTTTCGATTACAA
>CAZLJI010000554.1:0-2238 GCA_964559565.1 uncultured Ignavibacteriaceae bacterium
AGTTTTCGTTCGGTAATATCTTGTGTAAATCCAATCGCTACCAGAGGTTCTCCGGTATTACTGAAGGTAATTTCGGCTTTCTCTCTCACCCATTTAACTTTACCATCAACCATTAATCGGTGTTCGATATCGTAATCATTGGACATCATTTTTAACGTCCATTCCTGATTTACAAAGTCTCTGTCCTCCGGATGAATACAACTCAAAAATATTTCATAGGTTAGCGGTGTACCCGGCAAAACTCCAAATATTTTATAGTTTTCTTCCGTCCACAATAAAATGTTTTTTTGCATATCAAGTTCCCATGTCCCTATTTTTCCCAAATCCTGAGCTTTAGAAAGAAGAAATTGGGATTCCAGAATTTTCTTTTCAGCATTTTTGCGTTTTGTAATATCTCTTGCAACCGTAACCGATCCGATTATTGTTCCATTCTGATCCATAATTGGAGAGAAATTATAACTGCCATACCATCTTTCACCGGAATCCTTTCTTTCAATGATATATTCTTCATTTGAACATTTTTCTCCATTGATTGCCCGATTTACAACCCACCTGTCAAGAGGAAGAACTGAACCGTCCAAATTATAAACTTCAATGATTTTAGGCCATTCTTTTAGTGCTTTGGTACATTCACTTCTATTATTTATGCGATGGAATGTGGCGAAAGCTTCGTTAAACTCAATAAAATTTCCATTTACATCTGAAATAAATACCGCATCAGACATGCTTTCCAAGGCAGATATTAGTGTTTTCTGAGAATTTCTGAAATCTTCTTCTATTTGTTTACGCTCAGTAATAATGTCAGAATAAAGAAGAATTAAATCTGGTTCAACAAATGCAAATTTAAATTCAATCCAATCAAATGTTCCCCGATTCCTGTTTTTGTAATAATGTTCAAATTCTATTACACTTTTGTTCGTATAGCATTCCTTTAATTTTTCCAACATGAATGATTCATCGCTATAAATCGAAGATGCCCGTATTCCAATAAATTCCGAAGCTTTTCTTCCTGTAATTTTTTGAGCAGCCTCATTTACGTCAGACAAGATAAAATCATCCGCAAGAGCTTTCCAAACAAAGGTGGCACTAGGATTTGTATCAAAAAAACTTTTAAATTTTTCTTTACTTAATTTCAAAGCTTGTTCTGATTGTTTTTGCTCAGTTATATCCCGAGCAACACCAATCATATACTCAGGTTTTCCATTTATATCATTTTGAACCTCGCCAAGTGCTTTTATAAATCTAATCTTTCCATCATCTTTCCTTATAATTCTGTGTTCCAATGAATAATTAAGATTATTGTCAAGTGCATTTGACATTGCCTCTTCTATTTTTGAAACATCGTCGGGATGCGCCAATTCCATAAGTTCTTTTTTGGATATTCCTGAATGATTATGACCATGAATTTTAAGCCAACTATCGGAAAAACTCCAATTATCATTAACGATGTCCCATTTCCAGGAGCCCTGATTCGATATAAACTCTGCTTTTGCAAGAAGACTTTCTTTTTCAAATAAAGATTCTTCAGCTTGTTTGCGTTCGGAGATATTATCAAAAATCACAAGAAACTCCCCTTTTTTAGAACTGTAAACTGAAACAGAAAACCATCTTTCCAGAGGTTCAACAAAAGCTTCAATTTTTTCAGATACGCCGGTACGAGAAATCCTTTCGTATAATTCAAAAAGTTCCGGATTATCTTTTTTATGGTTTGGTATAATTTCAGAAACAGGTTTTCCAACAACGTTTTTTAATCCGGTTAATTTTTCAAAAGCACGGTTTACTTCAAGGTAAATAAAATCAACTGCCTGCTTATTCTTATAAACCATCTTACATCGGGCAAATCCTTCCGACATATTTTCAAACAGCGAATGATACATTTGCCCGTTTTGTATTGTAGAATTTCTTTCACTGATTTCAACTTGTTTTTTAAGTTCAGCAATCTGTTTTTCCAATTCCTGGGATGTTGGTTTAGATTTCATTTTTTCACTATTTTACATTGCGTCCTAAAACTTCTTCACATAACAGGTACAAAATTTCGTAGTACAAGGTTTCATAAATATGATTTCAATATTTATCCGGTTAAATATTCCAGATTGATCAACCACATTTAACAGACCGAATTGCATACGGTTTTGCGCTTCAGCCTTTTTAGAACCTTCATTAAAACATTTAGATTTGATTAAATCGCATCCGGTTTTTGGTATGTTAAATATTTATTCATCCTTGCTTAAATTATCA
>CAZLJI010000555.1:0-2236 GCA_964559565.1 uncultured Ignavibacteriaceae bacterium
TAATTTCATGGGTGTGAGCGGATTTTTAATTTCGTGTGCTACCTGCTTCGCCATTTCCTTCCAAGCACTTTCCCGTTCAAGTTCGGCAATATCATTTTGATTTTTCTGAAGCTCACCTGTCATTGCATTAAACCCATCAAGCAATTCTCTCAACTCACCCTTTTCATTATTCTTAAGCTTAACACTTAAGTCTCCCTGAGCCACAGCATTCGTTGCTCTTGTTAGCTGCCTGATGGGTGAAGAGATCTGATTAGCAAAAAGTGTACTTAACAATGTTATAATAATGACTGCAAAAGAATAAACTCCAAAAAGAAAAACATCTGCGTCCATCGGGGAATAAAAAAGTTCAATTTTATTGAAGGCATCATTCACACCAAGAATAAATGCTCTGTTATCAAAATCTATTTTGCGATAGTAAGCATCATAGACATAGTTATCAATCGATTCCTTGGTCAATGACTCACGATAACTTAAGTAATTCAAATTATAATGAACTTCAGATTTGAGTTTGCCGGGAATCAGTCTATTATCAAAATATTCTTTTCTTGAACTAAATATCCTTTCAGAATTTTCATAAATAGTGAAAGCTATTTTTAGTTCTTTACCGGCATTTTCAAATGCGGTTAAAAATTCTCTGTCAGGATGCTTCTGTTTCTGAGCCAGTATATGGTTCTCCAAATACTCTGATCTTTTACTTAGCTCATTAAATATTGCTGTATTAGTACGATCACGAACTACTTCCCGGTTGTAAACGGCGAGTGCAACGATAGGAATGATCGATACTAATAAGAACGCACCGAGTAGTCTTGTTCTGAAGGTGTACTTCAATCTGAGAAACCGGAATATTATAAGTAAAAAAACCAAAATCAGTATGAATATTGAATGAACGATAAAAATTTTGAAAAAATTAAAAAGACTCCATGTAATTTCTTTTTCTTTTATCGATACTACAGTTGTTTTCTCTGCACCATCCCAATTTGATCTCAATATATATGTAATGTAATCTTCGCCATAAAGTGATAAGTTCATCCAACCGTCACCATCAGGTGATAATTCAACTTTGAATATCTGTTCACGTTGCTCCTTCGAGGGAAAAATGTTTCCGCGGACCTGATGTAGTTTGCCATCATAAAATTCAAATACTCTGACGAGATTTAAATCGACTACTGAACCCAATGCTGCTTTATTAGATTCAAGAAAATCAGGGAATTCGGATGCTCCAAGGTTTTCAACATTGAACTTTGCTGCAACAGCAATATATCCTGTTACAATGTAGTTCTTTTCAACAGCGACAACTCCAGCAAAGCTAACACCAATTTGTGATGAAGCTTCAAGCTCTTGAACAGAAATTTCTGTTTGATTTTTTTCACTTAACAGTTTTTGATAATCAACCGATTCATCGAAACCGACTGTAAATCGTCCAAGCGGGTTGAAGTTTCGGTCAAATATAACTAATTCAGAGCTTAACGATTCTCTTTGTAACGAACTTTTACTCCATGTAATAAACGCCTCTGAATCATAATTTGCATTTAATTTATGCAATGAAGAAATCAGACTTTCATTCTGTGTTGAATTTCTAAGAGTTTCATTAACAAGATAAGAAAGGAGTTCTTTGTTAGCTCTGTTGACCTCTGAAGCAATAACCTTCAACGATCTTTTTTCAAGTTCAAGATTAAAATAGTTTAACATTGATATTGCAATAACTGATGCAATCAGAGAAGAGTAGATGATATTAACGGAAATATGTTTTGCCCTGAAAGTAATATTTCCAATAACAAGAAAAATCAGAGTGAAAAAAGCAAAGTACATTAATGAAGTTAATAATGGTTCTGATTGACTCAGAAAAAAAATGTAGCAGAAGACCTGGGTAAGAATAAATAAAATGATGAAATGAAAAATCGATTTATCATCTCTTAATAACTTCAAATATTTTCCTATGAGAAATATAAAAGCTATTATCACAAAAATAGCAGCTAAACCAAATAAAAGAATATTTAAGTTCATTACCAGGGCTGGCAAACTTGGAATTAAGTCGGACTCTTTGAAGTATCGGATCGTTGAATCAAACACAACACTTTTAATTGATGCTGCCAAGCCACGCATTGTATAAAAAGTTAGTATTGCAATTAATGGAGCTGCTAGAAATTTTATTAAGGTAAACCGCGGAAGTTTTTTTTCTTTGAAATATTCGAAAATATAAAGGAAGAACTTAAGTCCGATAATCAGCAGCAGGACA
>CAZLJI010000556.1:0-2236 GCA_964559565.1 uncultured Ignavibacteriaceae bacterium
TGGAGATTGCGTCATAATACCTCTTAACGTAATCTAGACGGGTTTCCTTGGGATACTTAGAAAAAATAGTTGCGGCAATCAAAAGATACATGAACTGTGGCGTTTCATACAAGGCACCGGTGCTACGGTCTTGTACTAGATACTTATCAACTACCTGACGAAGACCAGCGTAAGTGAAAAGATAATCTCGTCCATGATCAATAAATGTCTCAAGTTTTTCAAACTCTTCATCAGAATACATTGAGAGAATCTCTGGATCATAAACTCCTTTCTCTACACAATTTAGAGTGTGTTCTTTTACGGTCGGTGCTTCATGCATACGACCAAAGATCTGTTTACGAATCGCAAACAGAAGCAAACGTGCTGCGACGAATTGATAATTGGGATGATCCAGGTCAATTAGATCAGAGGCAGAACGAATCAGAATCTCCTGAATCTCTGCAGTTGTAATGCCATCATAGAATTGAATACCAGATTGCATCTCAACTTGACTCGCAGAGACTCCTGCAAGGTCCTTACACGCCTCTTCCACCATTACGTGGAGTTTATTCAACTCCAATACTTCAGTAGCACCATTTCTTTTAACGACTTTTGTTCCGTTACTCATATTTTCTTCCAATTGTTAAACTTGATTTTTGCTTCTAAACCAGAGTAGATATTTGATTTTAACACATCCATAACATTAAGTCCAGCAAGCACCATATCATTGATATCTTTTTGCTGAATGGTTATGGGCCAAATTATTACTTTGTCACCTCTGTCGATGGTTTTTGATATTCGGTTGACGATTTCTCGATTACGTGGTTCGTTATCAAAAACGTAAATATAATCGCACCAACCAAACGACCCAATATCAAGGTCGGACCCACACATAGCAACAGCATTTTGTATAAACGTGGAATCGAAGGGTCCTTCAACGATGTAAATGGGTTTCGTAGAATCAATTTTCTCCATCCCATAGATTTTTGGTGCGTCATCAGAAAGCATCACAGTGATGTATTTAACAGAGTTTGGACCTAGTGCTCTTCCCTGAAAACCAATAAGATTACTTTCACTATCATACATTGGTATAATAATGCGACTTTCATCCCTACCAATAGTGCTGAAAGTAGATTTTTGAGTGTTTACCCACGCCTTAAATTTATCAGCAAAATAAAACTTTTCAGGATTCAGTTTTCTTTTTTCCAGATATTCTCTGGCAGCAAAATTTTCCGATGCCTTAGGTAAGTCTAGTTTTTTCTTAAAAACCGGTTTAGCAAAATCAAACTTAGGTTCTTCAACCACAAAATTTTTACCTGTGTGCCCTTCCTTAAACTTTTCAAGAGTATACTGTTTATGGAGAACTGCATCCAACTCCTTCAAAAAATTATTGAAGGACATACTGGCACCACAATTATGGCACTTAAAGTTAGTATTATTCTTTACTGGATATAAGTATCCTCTAGTCTTATTCTTGTTCTTCTGCGAATCGCCACAAATAGGGCAACGGAAATTGTAGAGATCCGCCTTGACCCTTTTAAATTTGTGCAAGCGTGATGAAACAAGACCAATGTACTTGGAGTCAATCAAATCCATTATAAAGGGTTATTACTTCGTGCGCTCTATTATAGCAGGTTGTGAATCAGGTGTCAACATATCCACAACTACAGTAGATTGTGAAAATATGAATGATAAGAGAATTGCGCCACCAACAAGTAACCAACGAAACTTAACAACATCTTCTACTTTATTTTCTAACTTTTCTAATCTATTCACAACTCTGGAATGATCTTGTTTATTTTCTTCCTTTACGTCCTCAATCATCTTTATGATTAGTTCATCGGTCTTCATACTTTGCTCGATACGTTCATCGTGTTTAGTGAGAATTGTGGCAATACGCGAATTCCCCTCCGAAATTTTTTCTACTGCTGCTTCCAATTTAGAAAGCATTTCGCGGGATAATTCTTCATAAATACCGAGTTTAGATTCAAGAACCGCTAGTTTGGATGATTCTTGTGAGAACATTTTTAGATATTTTTTTTTCTTATAACTATTTATTTTTTAAATAATCTAACCATTTTTTTCTAGATTTTTCTCCACCCTTAGCATATCTTTTTCTAAAACTAAGAATAGGGCTAAATCCAGATGTAGGTCCTTTACTAGGAGATTTTTCACTAAATCCAGAAACTCCCGAAGAACTTCCGGTAGTCATTTCTTCTCTCAATTTTCTTACAAGTTTAATAATTTTATCTGCTTT
>CAZLJI010000557.1:0-2235 GCA_964559565.1 uncultured Ignavibacteriaceae bacterium
TATGTCTGCCGATCATAAAAAACTCTTTGCAAGAAATATGGAAGTTTTTGCGGGTTTCGCAGAGCATACAGATCATAATGTTGGAAAATTAGTTCAATCACTTGAAGAAATGGGTGAGCTTGATAACACCATATTCTTTTACATTGTTGGTGATAATGGTTCAAGTGCTGAGGGTGGACCTGAAGGAACGTATAATGAAATGATGGCATTGAATGGTATCGTCGGTAACGCTTCTCAAATGATGAATCATATCGATGACTGGGGAAGTCCGAATACATTTCCTCACTTTTCAATCGGCTGGGCGCATGCAGGTAATACTCCATTCCAATGGACAAAACAAGTGGCTTCACATTTTGGCGGAACAAGAAACGGTATGGTAGTTCACTGGCCCGAAGGTATAAAATCCAAAAATGAAATTCGTTCGCAATTTCATCATGTCATCGATGTTGCTCCTACTGTATTGGAAGCTTGTAAACTTCCTGAACCGAAAATTGTAAATGGAATTGATCAATACCCGATGGATGGAGTCTCGATGATGTACACATTTGAAGGTGAATCAGCCAAAGACAAACGCACTACTCAATATTTTGAAATGTTCGGCAACAGAGCAATTTATCATGACGGTTGGGTTGCGGCAACAAGACATTCTATTCCGTGGCTGATGGTTCCTTTGCCAAAAGTTTCTGAAGATGTGTGGGAATTGTATAACGTAGACGAGGACTTCAGCCAGTCAAATAATCTTGCATCACAGAACCCTGAAAAACTAAAAGAGCTTCAGGATTTATTTATGAAAGAAGCACAAAAGTATCGCGTTCTACCTATTGACGACCGCAGATCAGAAAGATTCGATCCTTCAATTGCAGGAAGACCAGACTTGATGGGCAAACGGACTTCGCTTACTGTTTACGAAGGAATGACTGGTATGATGGAAAATGCTTTCATAAATATCAAAAATAAATCCTTCACTGTTACGGCCGAAGTTGAATTAAAGAGTGGAAGCGAAAACGGAGTTATAATCTCCCAGGCCGGAAAGTTTGGCGGATGGGTTGTTTATATGAAAGGCGGAAAAGTTCATCACGAATATAACTTCTTCGGAATTGAATGGACAAATATTTCATCTCAAAGTGCAGTTTCAGCCGGTAAGCATACAATCAAATATGAATTTATTTCGGACGCTCCAAAACCTGGTTCAGGTGGAAAATCAATTTTGTATGTTGATGGAAACAAGGTTGCTGAAGGCTACGTTCCCAGGACACAGCCTTTTAGGTTCTCAGCTGATGAAGGTGCTGATGTTGGCGTCGACAGTGAAACCAATGTATCCAACGATTATAAAGAAAGAGACAATAAGTTTACCGGAAAGATTCACAAAGTTGTTATTGATATAGCTCCAATAAAGAGTTGATTAAACTAAATGAAAAAGCTAAGCCCAAACCGGTTCAGGTTTGGGCTTTTTTATTTTAATTATTGGATTGAACACAATTATTGAGGAAATTGTAAATAATAAAAAAACTTTTTGGGAGTATGAAAAGTAATGACAATCTTAACACCTTGGTTAGAGATTACAATCCCTGGTTCAATTTATTTCATAACATCGATTTTAATTATTCTATCCATTGCAGGTAAGCGTGATTTCAGTTTTATTTCAAAAGTAACCGAATCCTCATACCTCTTCCCTCTCAGTATTATACTTATATTTATTTCTTATGTAATTGGTTTATCTGCCTATGTGATAACAGAGCAAATATTATCTTGGTTGTACCCGTCTACTAAATACCTTCCCAAAGAATTACTGGAAATTAAGAATTTCTCAAAAGATGTATATGAATCTTTGACATATACTTATTCAAATCTGGTTATGTTTCGCCACCTTGTTATTTCAACATTCGTATTGAGTTTTTCATTTTTTTTCTGGTCTCGAAATACCTTATTATCTAGACGGAAACGATGGACAATTTCACTTTCGGGTTTATTCTTCTCTTTAATTTTTTTATGGGCGTATTGTAGTCAAAGAGAATTCTTAATTGTTCTGAAAAAGACTCTTACTCAACTATAAATAATTTATATTTTGAGGAAACCAAATGGGTAAATTCTTTGTTAATAGTTAATGTTTTCAAAACTGTATTTATAAGTTTCATTTAGAGCCAAGAAACAAAACCAGATGGAGATGGATGTTTAGAAATGAGCCTACAAAGAATTTTATTTGTTTCATTTTATTATTTTAGCCACACAACTATT
>CAZLJI010000558.1:0-2234 GCA_964559565.1 uncultured Ignavibacteriaceae bacterium
AATAGGCAGTAGGCAAAATTGCATACCGCTTACTGCCCGTTGCATACTGATTTTCACAGTTGCGCGACAGCGCCGGAGTTGATTGAGTCTTGTCATTGCGAGTCATACTGAGCTTGTCAAAGTATGATGAAGCAATCTAATTTGAAATTACTTCGCTCCGCTCGTAATGACAGTACGAATACTCATCGCACCGGACTTCCCTATAATTTCCCTTCTCCCAAAATTCGGGATGAGAACACCGTAAACATTTGAAAGAACTGGTTAAACTTAACGCGAGATTTTTTATACTCAAAATCTGTAAGTAAGGTTGGCTAAAAATCTTCCCGAGGTTCTGGTTTCTTCAAAGTTTCCTTCATATGTAAAATTAAGAAGAAACGGTTTTAGGAGGTATGTGCTTAAATTGATTGAAGCGGAGTGTTGTTTTAATTCTTCAATTCCAGTTCTGAATTTGTAACTGGTAAATCTATAACCGAGCATAATATCAAATCCGAAAACGATCGGTCTGCTAAAAATTGCACTCCAGATATCACCCTCTGTATAACTGCTGCTCAATCTGCTGAATGAAACGGTTGCACTTGTTTCAATGCCGGGAATTCTGGAGTAAGTAATATACCCACCATAATTATTTGAATGCTTCAGATCACCCTTTCGATAACGGTAACCGTAATCTCCGCCAAAATATAAATTTTGTATTGGCTTTATAGATAACCTGGTTCTGAATCCTTGTCTGGTCTCATTTTCAATTATACTGTCAACCAATGTTTTGAATGTTTCATAATAGATTACATTTTTTCTTGCATCATACGAAAGCATAATGGAAAAGAAATCGCTCGGACGAATATTTATTGAAGTGAAAAGACTTGTAAGTGAAAAATCAGTTTTGCTTTCGCCCATTTCCTTTTTGTAAAGATCAACTTCTGTTGAAAGAAAGAATCTCGTGTTCTGGATTGCTGAATTGGAATGTTGGTAATAGAGAAATCTCCTGTCAGTATTAAAATCATTAGTTTGTTCAAAATAGCCGAGAGTATTTTGCATATCACCGTTGGTCAGCAAATCAGCCCGGTTCACGTAAGCACCATATTCAAACAATTTAAAATTGTAACCCATCTTGTTGAAGTCGGGTCTTGAACCAACAGCGGCACCGAATGACCACTCATCTACACCTGTTTCAAATTGAAGTCCATCAATCGAACTGATATTGGATATTTTATTGTTTATATGTCGTCCCAGCCAAATCAATGTTCTCTCGTTGAAATTATATTTAACTGCCAGGTCGTAAACCCGAAGTGCCTCTGAAAAATTGGAAGAAATTCTGTTCCAGTCATCGGCACGATAAGCAAAACTTAAATAGTGAGTATAAGAAAATCCTGAGCTGCCAATCCTGTTTGCATTCAATTGGAAAGTATATCTCCACCTTTGATAATCATAGCTTGACTGGTTGTTTGTAAAATTCGAATATGATTGAACGGAGATTTTTCCAGATAAAGTTGGTATTGGTTCAAGTGAAGTTGTTGTAACAATATCAGTTGTTGGTTCGGTTGTGGTTAATACCATAGGAGCAATCATAGTCGATTTAACAGAATCTTTCTCTGCTTCATCGGTATCGATCGCCACGATAGCATAAAGTATCGTGTTGAGTTCTAATTTTTTATTTGTGATAGAAGTTCCCGCACAAGATGTTGAAGATTTGTGATCTACTTTCACAGCAGGAATAAATTTACTATTCTCTTTGAAGAAGAGTGTATCACCTATTCCAATTCCATCCGTACTTGTAAACTTAACATAAATATTCTGTGAAGAAATATAACTAACCGAGCCTTCAACGACCTTAGTATTCTGCGTCTGTGAGGAAATACCAATTGCTAGTACAAAAAATATTAGTAATATATTTTTCATCATTGTCATAACTGTCTTTGAATCCTATCAATCTTAGGAAAATCACCCCAGTCAGATGTACTATGACAATCCCAACAATTTGTTGGATCTCCGGGATCGTGTTCTTCAAGAAAATCATCCATATGACAGCTCAAACACTGCGGCTGATAATTTGGCTCTGAATGACATTGATTACAATTGACATTATTATGATGACCTGAAATCGGGTAGAATGAATGGTTGAAGTTTGCAGGAGTCCAACCGTTCATAGTATGGCATGTTAAACAGTCAAATGAAAAGTTAAGGATCAGGTGTGGTGGATCGCATGGGCCGTTATATGCACTTTGTTGACAGCCGAT
>CAZLJI010000559.1:0-2218 GCA_964559565.1 uncultured Ignavibacteriaceae bacterium
CTGAAATAAATTTTGATTCAAGATTTTTATATAATGAATTGGTAAAGAAAGTTTCAGCAGACAGCGGGTTAATAGATTTGAGTATACTTGTACATACTTTCTCATACCCAGTTACTCTTTCCTGGGAAATAAATCCAGCGAATGGAATAAATTATTCTTTTATTGGTGATAGTGGCATTGGGAAAGTAGGCGAGCTTAAATCTACAACCGGAAACTTGCTATATAATCATCTGGAGAATGGTAGAATTCCATTAAGAGCCTTTGTAAATAAAACGAATAGCTCATCAAATATTCCGACTGAGTATTCACTTGCACAAAACTATCCAAATCCATTTAATCCAACTACAACAATAAAATATGATCTCCCAAAAACTTCGGATGTGTCACTAATCATATACGATATACTTGGGCGAAAAATCAAAGAGCTAGTTAACGTTAAACAAGAACCGGGTAGATATGTAGTTCAGTTTGATGCTTTGCATTTATCAAGTGGTATTTATATCTATCAACTTATCGCAGAAAAGTATATGAACTCGAAGAAGATGTTACTACTAAAGTAATTAATTCATCACTGGAATTTAGGCATCTCGTTCCATTCGGGATGCCTTTTTCTGTTTGCAAAAATATTTAAAATAGAATTAAATATTTCTTGAAAAATTTGCTTTAAATAAATAAAATTGAGATTTTAGCACACCAAAAATTGAAGTATTGTTCAGCGTATGGGAGCTGACAAATTAAGCCTCCGCGCTTCATTTTTTCTTAACTAATTACGGAATTTATTATCAATCTTGTTTTCAGGATTTTTTTTAGCAAACATTATTCAGCACCCCGAAATTCATTTTATTGGGACTGTTGAAAGGTAGATTATGAAAAAATCTTACCTCGATTATATTCTCAGAAACCGGTTGCCTGTTACCATATTTGTGGTTTTAGCCTCATTCGCTTTAACCTATTTTGCTTCGCGGGCAGAAAGAGACGGAGTAGGCTATACTCCGGATCAACCAATTAATTATTCACATAAGCTTCACGCTGGCACGATGAAAATTGATTGCCAATATTGTCACGTTGGTGTAGAAAAATCCAGGCATGCTATGGTGCCACCAACAGCGACTTGTATGAATTGCCACACTGTTGCAAGAAAAGACAGACCAGAGATCATCAAACTGACTGAATATTACAACGAAGGTAAACCACTTGAATGGAAGCGGATTCATAAAGTCCCGGATTATGCTTACTTCAATCATAGTGTCCATGTTAATAAAGGAATTGATTGTGTTGCCTGTCATGGTGAGATGACGCAAACAGAGAAAGTCGGTCAGGTGCAATCATTTACTATGAATAGTTGTTTGAATTGTCACAGAAATGCTCACGACAGATTACCTGACCTTAAAAATGTAAAAATGGGTCCTGATTATTGCTGGGCTTGTCATAGATAAAAATTTTATGAACAGAAAAAAATTCGTCACAATGTTTTCAACAAGTGTTCTCGGTGCAGCTTTGTTAAAAGCTAATCCTTTGAATCTTTTTGTATCGAAGAAAACTTCAACAACTGAGAATCCGGTAAAAGTAAAGATCAATCCAAATGCAGTTAACAGAGAAAAATCAGGAAAGAAGAATGGCTGAAGATTTAAATGGATTGAATAATGCTGATCCGAACTACTGGCAATCCTTCGAAGAGCTTCATAACGATCCAGAGTTTCTCAAAATTCATCAGGATGAATTTCAGGCAGGTGTATCGGACGGAATTGATACGAATGGAATGTCATCTATCTCCAGAAGAAAGTTCCTAGCACTTCTTGGCGCTTCAGCAGCGATAGCTGGTACGGCTTGTTCTGATTATCGAGACAAAGGCGAAATAATTCCATATAACAAAAAGCCTGAAGAAATTACTCTTGGAAAAGCAAATTACTATGCTTCCACCTGCACTGCTTGTCCAAATTCTTGCGGTATATTAATTAAGACACGCGAAGGCCGACCAATTAAGATTGACGGAAATCCTGATCATCCGGTTTCAAAAGGGAAGATTTGTGCGCAAGGTCAGGCAAGTATAATGAGTCTTTATGATCCTGATAGATTAAAGAATCCAAAGAAGAAACTTGACCGCAGTTTTGTTGATTATAACTGGAAAGATGCCAGCGATGAAATAGTTTTTGATTTGATGAATTCGGGCAATAAAGAAATTGCAGTCATCACTCATAAAATTGTTTCACCAACAACT
>CAZLJI010000560.1:0-2217 GCA_964559565.1 uncultured Ignavibacteriaceae bacterium
AAAGAAATTATCCAATATGAGAGCTTCCGGTTCTGATAAAGCTGCAAAGATTGCTCCTTCAATAAAATTTTCTCTCGAAGAATCACTTGAGTACATAAAAGATGATGAGCTCGTTGAGGTCACACCTAAATCAATCAGGATGAGGAAGTTGTATTTAGATCCAACCGAGAGAAAAAGATTTAATCTAAAGGCCGTGTAATTATTCGTGAGTTCGTGGCTCTCTATTTTTGTTTGCCACGAATGCACGAATTAAAGCACAACCCGCTTATACTGTAACGATAATTCACCAAAGTTTACGATCAGTCCTAGTTTACATCCAGAGACCTTGAGATAATTTAAAGTTTGTGCTATGTGTTCTTCTGCAATTCCCGCCATTCCTTTCACTTCTAAAATTATTTTATCGAATAAAACAAAATCAGCGTAGAATTTATGAAGAAGGATAATGTCTTTATAATTTACTTCGTATTCTTTTTCTCGTTCAAAGGGGATATTATTCTTTCTGAATTCGTATTCAATCGCATCTTTGTAAACAATCTCGAGAAATCCTTTCCCGAGATTATTATGTACTTCCATGCATAATCCAATTATCCTAAACGATTCTTCTTTGTAAATAATTTCTGTCATAATTCTTATTCGTGAATTCGTGGCGTAATTTTGTTGCCACTAGTGCACGAATTTACCACTAGTTATTATTTCATGAAAATCATTTTATTCGATTGACTAAATCCACCGGCAATGAGTTTGTAAATGTAAATACCACTTGGTAAATCGCCTGCATCCCAATCTACTTTGTAGTTTCCGGCTGAAAGATTTTCATTTACAAGTAATCCGACTTGTTCGCCAAGCAAATTGTAAACCACTAATGTTACAAATCCATTTTCTGGAATACCAAATTCTATAGTAGTTGTTGGATTGAATGGATTAGGGTAGTTTTGTTTCAGGATGATGGTTTCAGGAATCAGAGCCTGTTCTTCTTTTTCAACATCACTCACGTTTGGATCAACATTCAGTAGCCATAAATCACGAGTGTTTGTAACTTCTGAATAATAATCACCCGTGATTATTAAGCTCCCATCAATATTTTTATTTATTGATCTGCCAATATTGTTAAAAGTTCCACCATATGTTTTAGACCATAGCATATTTCCATCTTCATCAGTTTTGAGAACCCAGAGATCCTGTACAAAGGTACTTATATACTTATAACCTGTCCAGACGAAACCGCCATCCGAAGTTTGTACGACTGACATTGCTCCATCATGCATCTCAGTACCCCAGGTTTTTGTCCAGAGAGTATCACCATTAGAATCTGTTTTTATCAGCCATGCATCAGTATAATTGTTAATATGACCGAAGGATTCAGTATGTCCGGCAATAATAAACCCGCCGTCATCTGTCTGTTTCATATCGTATAAAATATCACGTTCAGTACTCCCGTAAGATTTAGACCAGACTAAGTTACCTGAAGTGTTAACTCTTATTACCCATGCATCAAAATCACCTTCACTAAAAGATTCGGTATCCCCTCCAATAACTAAATCACCATCGGTTGCGCGCAAAACAGTAAAGGCAATTTCACGTTCCGAGCCACCGAAAGTTCTTGTCCAAACAGTATCTCCGGCCATATCAGTTCTGACCAGCCAGATATCCTCAGCACCTCCGGCAGTAGCTTTTGTGTAGCCAACAAAAACATATCCGTTCCCGCTTGGTAATTCCACGCCGGAGCGAATAAAATAATAATTGGGACCAGTAAAGACTTTTGTCCATAGTGTATCACCATCAGCATCAGTTTTAATCAGCCAGCCATTCCAGCGCGAAGGATAGAACGAATCTGTATCACCGAATATAATATATCCGCCATCACTGGTTTGATGAACACAGGAAGCATAATCATAATAATAAGTTCCATAAGTTTTAGTCCAGAGAGTATCACCATTAGAATCTGTTTTTATCAGCCAAATATCATCATCTCCGGAAATATCTACATAACCTACTAAAATAAATCCACCATCGTTTGTTTGCTCTGCGTAATATCCATATTCATTATCGCTACTTCCAAATATTCTGGTCCAGGTTGTATCTGGTGTTTGTGAAAAGCAAACTTGAATTGAAAAAATGGTGAGAACTAAAAAGAAAGAATACAGCATGGTTAAATTTCTATTTAACATTTAAGCCCCCAAAAGTTTAAATAAAAAAATATCAGTTAATAACAGAAAA
>CAZLJI010000561.1:0-2214 GCA_964559565.1 uncultured Ignavibacteriaceae bacterium
AAAGTTGATAATGGCAGGTCAAAAATTTATCTCCATCCTTTAATTATTAATGATGACTCATTTTCGGGATTATTTAAAAGATTTTCAATGATGCAAATCAGCTTTCTAAAAAAAATTACCCATTACCGGGCATACCACGAATAATTTACCTGTACTTATAGCAGTGCAGAATTAAAAGTTTTTTGGTTTTAAAATATATTTTTATTTTTTAAACGAGGGAACAGAATAATTCAAACATCATCAACTAAAAAGGAGAACATATTATGAAATCCCTTCTCATATTCTTGACCTTTGCCTTAACGCAATTTGGTTTTGCACAGGTTAATTCAAACTACGATGGTCCGAAACCTGAAGTAAGGCAAGGTTCAAAATCTTTCGTTTTTATGTATACACCTTTCCAGAGTAATTTTGATCCGGTATATATAAGTACGGTTTCTGTTTTCGATGCTGATCAAATGGATTTATTCGGTGCTGGTTTCCGTTACTTCTTTACAAATGAAATTGGAGTGACTTTAGGACTAAACTTTGGAACTGGTTCCACAGAACAAGAATTTCCAAACGGTGACCGAGAAGAGAACTCAGCATCAACTTTGGGTATAGCAGTTGATGCAAATTATCATTTAAAAGCATTATACGGTGTTTCTCCTTATGTCGGTATCAATGTAAACTACGGAACATATTCATCAGAAACAGAAGAAACTGATGAAGGTACCACAACCACTACTGAATTCTCAGGCAATGGTTTTGGCGCCGGAATTAATTTTGGTTTCGATTGGTATTTTACTGAGGGATTGTCACTTGGAGGTAAGTATACTCTTGGCTTCAGAAGTCTAGGTAAACCTGAACAGACAGTCGGCCCTACTACCGTGGAAGGACAAAGTTCATCTTTCTTCGGAATTGGAACTGCAAGCGTAATTTTAAATGTACATATATGATTTAAATAAATAGTGTCCTCAGATCCTTTGGAGGATACTCATCCTCCAGAGGATTTTTTATTTTGTATTTATAACTTGAATGCATAGAAAGCTGACCAGATACTAAAGTCCCACCGAGATTACTGAATAATTTTTTCAACTCCATTTAATACTCAGTAATTAATTTTCTGACTTGACATTTATTATTAATAATAATAGTATAAAAGGTAGTAATGATACTCAGCTCCAAGAGAGCAGTAAATATAGAGTTTGATTACTGAATAATCTTCCAAACGAAACTTGCAGACTACTCTCCTGAAGCAGACTTTGTACTATTAAATTGTAATCAAAGATAGGAGTGTTTTAATAATAGGGTGAGGTGAATCTTAATATTACTTATTTAGGGAAAAATAGAATTATTATTTTGATAGGAGGGAAAAGATTATGGAAAATATTTTGTCTCTTAATGAAGAAGTGGAATTGATTATAAAAAAGAAAATCCCTATTTGTAAGGGTAATCCTTGCATTTGCTCAGAGGAGATAAAGGGAATATACTACGAAGAATTGAAAGATGTTTTAGCTAGATTCAATCAAGAATATCTTGTTGCTCATCCAACAAGAATTAGGTTTTTTAATCAGCCCAGTAATCCAAACTCAACAATTTTATTCTGAAACTTTTCTTTACTTCGTTGATAACAGGACCTGGTTATTCGGGTTACATTTCATACCAATCGAGTAAAATTTTTTTATTCGTATGAATTTAAGATAGTGGAGATTTTTGGACAAAGCCCGAAGCGATTAATAAATAAGTCTTGAAAACATTTAAAATAAAAAAGCGATATTTCATCAATATCGCTTTCTTCAAAAATGTTATTTATTATTTATCAGAAACATCTATTCTGATAGTTGGTGGATTATTGTTAGTTATGACTACCGTATAGTTTCTATCGGGCTCTGCTGTAAAAATTCCTGTAGGCTCATTGACAACATTCTGAATTTCTGCGGTTACTTCAACTCTTCCTTCAGCAACGTCTTTATAAGTGGTAACTGCTCCAGGCTCAACATCATTTATATTTTCAGTGTTAGCCGTGGTCTTAATCTGTACGTTAGCTTTAGTAGTGAAATCATTTTTAACTCTGAATGAAGGTGGTTCTTCCGAACAAGCGATGAAGGAAATAACCAGAAGTATAACGCCAAAAAATTTCATAATGTTTTTCATATTGTGACTCCATATAAATTGAACAATAAATTAAAAGTGCTAAAAATCATTAACACACAAACTAACACAAGTATAATGCCG
>CAZLJI010000562.1:0-2207 GCA_964559565.1 uncultured Ignavibacteriaceae bacterium
CGCAAGTCTTCCGAAGGGGGACTTGTGAGTAGCAATAAATGAAAGACTTCAGTCTTTCAATCTCCAGATACTTATTCTTTGAAGCAACTTTATTCAATTAATCCAAAAAAACAATATGTAATAATCCTTTAATTCCTGCATAATCACGGGCACTGCTGTATAAATAATCCTCAGGGTTTTCGACCATTCCCGTTTCTAAAATGTTATTATGAATATACTCCAATTTCTGATCAATGAATTTATTACTTATTAACTCTTCGGGATGACTGTCATGTTGCCATAGCTGGAAATTCTTGTTATTTGGATTTCTTTGTCCTGCTGATCTGAATATCCACAACATCCAGCTTCTTCTGCTTTCATTTTCTTCATGAATTGCTTTTATGATTTCTGATGAGGTGAATTTTTTAAAATCCCTTACAATTCCTGATAATTCTTCAACACCTTTCCTCGAAATAATTAAATGCAAATGATTTGTCATAATTGTCCATGCGTGTATTGCTAATCCTTTCTTTGTTTGACAGTATTTCAAGCTTTCTAAAATAATTTCAAAATACACAGGCTTAATAAAAACGTCAACCCATTCTACAGTCGTAAATGTAACAAAATAAATTCCATCAGGATCGTTGAATTTATATGCTGTGCTCATATTACAAAGTTAGCAGATTTATCAAAATTTGGTACAAAGTCTGAAGACTTTGTTTTATTTATACCCACAAGTGACACTTCGCTTAACACTTGCGGGAACAAAGTTTTTTTTGTAGTAACCACGTTCTCGCAAGCCTTCCGAAGGGCGACTTGTAAGCCACAATAAAATGAAAATTTCATTCTCTCAAAACAGATGATTACAAAATGCAAAATCGAAAGTCTTTGATTAATTTAAATACACAAGTGATACCTCGCTTATTTGTCCCGGAAGCTGCGATATAAATTGTTTTCCATTGTTCGTATTTGTTTGTTGGCTATTGGGTTTTAAAAGTTTACAGATTGTTTTCAAATTTAAATTTCGTGGCATTAAAATTGTTATTAAGAAACTTTCTAAATTTAAAATTAATAAAAATAAAAGATTAGTATTATGAGTAAAGCATTAAATTACATTTTTAGTTTCAGAGCAATATTGCTATTTGCTATTGGTTTAGGAATATTTACCTCTTGCAGCAATGAAACCGATTTACTTCTTAATGAAAATATTTCACTTAAGAAAGGAAGTAGACAGTCTTCTTCGATCTATTATTCCACCAGCACCACAGCACCCTCAATTGCACCTTGCGGTACACCAACTGAAGTGGTATTGTATGCCGGTCAAACAATTGATGCAGGGACAGTAACTGTAGAAAATACAGCAGATAAAGTGTATGTGACAGTAACTTCCGGTAATGGATTTTACCTTAGTGCCGTTGACCTTTACATAGGAAGCACTATTGCCACAGGAAGTAATCCTGCACCGGGACAATTTCCATATCATTCCGGAAATCTGAGTAATGAAACAACCGTATTCAGTTTTGAGTTTGACAAAGACGATCTTCCCGCAACATTTTATATCGCAGTTCATGCAAATGTTTATCAAATTGTAGATAATACAGTTGTTAACAGCAACAGCGCATGGGGTGACGGAACAAGATTTACAACCAAGGGCAACTGGGCTACCTATTTCACCTATGAAATACAAAATGATTGTTGTTTACTTTCAACAGAAACCTTTACAATCTATGGAGGCCAGACCATTGATGCAGGAACATTACTGGTAACCAATGACGAGACAAACCTTTATGTAACTTACACTTCGAATGATAACTGGTATTTTGGAGCTTTGCATCTTTATGTTGGAGATTTGAATGATTTGCCGGTGAATAATGCAGGAAACCCTGTAAATGGCAGTTTCCCATATACAACCGATTTGCAGAGTGCCGGACAAAGTTATACTTTCACTATTCCTTTATCAAGTCTTTCAGGTTGCTATATCATTGCAGCACACTCAGAACTTGTTAAGATAGAAAATGGTGTAGTAACTCAAACAGAAACAGGATGGAGTTACGGAACTGCATTTCCAAGTGCAACCCGTTGGGGATGGTACAGCAGCTATTGTACCCAGACATGTGAATAAGACAATTTCTTTTAAATGATGATAGAAACCTCGCCACAGTGCGGGGTTTTTGTGTGTAGTAAGCACGTTCTCGCAAATCTTCCGAAGGGCGACTTGTGAGTAACGA
>CAZLJI010000563.1:0-2201 GCA_964559565.1 uncultured Ignavibacteriaceae bacterium
TCAATCCCGCTGGTGATGGTGATAATAATCTATCCGGACAAAATCAAGAAATCCATAAAGATTTTCTGTTAACTGGAAAGAGACCGTTGACAGAAAGAAAGTGGTTTCATCTGACAGTAGCATATAATTATCTTACTGGACGACTGGTAATAATGCAGAATGGGATCGAAAATGGATCATTATATACAACTACAACGGGTAACGGTGACGGATTACAATATCATCCAAGACTGCAAAAAACAGATACAGATCCGATTGTAATTGGTGAAAATTACAGGGGTCTTCTAGATGAGTTTCGCATCACTGGAAAATATGCAGTAAATGATGAAGGGGCGGGTCACAATATCAATTCAACTTTATATCCAAGTGTAAAAATTGACTATTCACAAAATAAACGGGAACAATATTCCGGAATGGCACTCTCCCCCGTGATGAAGACAAAATATTCACAGGCATCGATGAACAGTATCGATTGGGAACTTGATCTTCCGAAAGGAAGTCACGGCTATATGGAGGTACGGTTTTCATCCAATCCGTTCGGGATGTTTTCGGAGCAGATACAATGGATTCGAATAAAGAAAAATGAAAACAACATTCCCCGGACACAATTTATCCAGTGGCGATTTTTTTTGACTGCTACTCCTGGTGGAAATAAGACACCTCTATTACGAAGTGTGAAAATCAGTTATGAAGAGGATATGCCGCCTCAAGCGCCAAAAAATTTAAAAGTTGTTCGTGAGTTATCGACGAGTTCCAGGCTGTGTCTGGAGTGGGAAAAAAATTCGGAAAGTGATGTAATCAGAGGCGGAGGCTACAATGTATACTATGGGTTCAAACCAAAAGAGTATTTAGGCAGAATCACGTGGGTTCTGGGATACGGCAACTATACAGTAAAAATAGATGGTATTTCATCGGCGCCTTTATATAAAAATTCAGGAGGCCAATGGATTGCACAAGGTCACCTATTGACGGAATCAGAAAAAAAATCAATAAAAGAAAATCCATTTACCAGAGAGAAGCTAAAAAATAAAATCCGTATTCTTGTAGATAATAAAATTATTGTGAATCAGATAAAATACGAAAATCAGGAAGCGACTCCGCTGCCTTTTCTGGAAAATGATAAGCCATTTTATTTTTCAGTTACTTCGTATGACAGCCAGTGGAGCGCGGGATATAAAGATCATGAATCTAATTATTCAAAAGAGGTGAATTATATCATAAACTCCCAATCGGAACTGGAAATTTAAATACAATTCCATCAATAGCAATTGATTGTAATGATCAGGCATCTGCAATTACACAGTTCATCGGAATTGTTACTTTTGCAATTGGTGATTCGAAATTACCTTCGAAGAGGACAGTTGGGGTCGCAAGTATATCTCAAATTAGAGATTTAACTCTTCAGGATGATCCATCATACAGTAGCAATATGAATCCAGATGGGTGTGCAAATGTCGCATCTGCAATTCATAGTTTTGCTGGAATCGTTACTACGATTATCAATAATGGACCGTCTGCTGCACCAAATCTTACTGAACCGGATGGTAAAGTTATTTGGGCACCTGCTGGAGCAGACTCTAAGAATACGATTTGGGTTACTAAGTATGGTAATGATGATAATGGTGGAAGAACTGAAGGAGACGCAAAATTAACAATTGCTGCTGCAGTAGAAATTGCACAACCAGGAGATACTATTTTCGTCAGACCTGGTGTTTACTATGAGAATAATCCAATAGGTTTAAGACGTGATGTTGCTATAAGTGGACAAGATTTGAGATTAGTTACTGTGGTTCCTATGAATCTTGGAAAAGATCTTTTCCATGTAAGAAGAGGATGTTTAGTTGAAAATATGAATTTCAATCTTGAAACTGGACAAGATAATCCTGGTGGTGCAGTAGTTGCATTCCCACCAACACCAAAAGATGTTCTTGCAGGTATTGCCTATAGTGCCGTGAGTGGTTACTTAGAACCAGGACCTGCCGATGAAGGACCAACTGGTAGATGGAGATCTCCGTATGTAAGAAACTGTACCAACTTTATGAACAAAAGTATTGGTATGAAAATTGATGGTGATCATGCAACTGGCAGTACTATTGCTGCAGATCTTAAATCTATGGTTCTTGATGCATTTACTCAATATAATGAAGCAGGTATTGGAGTATCAATTACAAATAGTGGATATGCACAATTAGTTTCTCTAT
>CAZLJI010000564.1:0-2200 GCA_964559565.1 uncultured Ignavibacteriaceae bacterium
ATCAAATGCAGTTTTAACTGCAAGCGGATATATTGTTGCTCAAAGAAAAGCTTCTGTCAGTTCTAAAGGTACGGGTATATTGGTTTATCTTGGTGTTGTTGAAGGTGATAAGGTTAAGAAAGGTCAAATCATTGCAAGGCTTGACGATAGGGATATTGTAGCTCAGTTAGATGAGGCAAAGTCCAGTCATCAATTCTATAAAGCACAGATGAATGAAGTTGAGAATAATTATAACCGCGAGAAAGAATTATTTAACAGAGGTTTATCTTCCCAGCAAAGTTTAGATCAGGCTGAAACTGCTTACAAGTCTTTGCTTGCGAATATTGATATGGCGGATGCAAGAATAAGAGCTGCTGAAGTTGCTCTGGAGAATATGATTATTCGTGCACCATTCGATGGAACCGTTCTTACAAAAAATGCTGAAGTTGGAGAGATTGTTGCTCCCTTCGGTGCAAGTACCACTTCCCGTGCTGCGGTGGTTACAATTGCTGATATGAATTCTTTGATGGTTGAAACGGACGTATCTGAATCTAACATCGAAAAAATTAAGCAAGATACTGATTGCGAAATAGCATTAGATTCCAATCCTGGAAAAAGTTATCAGGGATATGTTTTTAAAATAGTCCCAACAGCTGACAGATCTAAAGCAACAGTGCTTGTAAAAGTTGGTTTTAAGAGTTATGATAATCGTGTTCTTCCGGAAATGAGTGCCAAGGTTTCTTTCCTTTCTGAAAAAAGTAAAGAAGAGCAAGAGCAAATTCCTGTACTCACAGCACCTCTCTCAGCGGTGGAAGATTTAGATGGAAAGAAAGTTGTTTACATGGTTGTTGATGATAGAGCTGTTCAAAAAGAAATTTCAACAGGTCGTTTGTTTGGTAACTTTGTCGAGATAGTTTCAGGTCTGGAAGATGGGGAAAAGATTATTGATAACCTGAATGAAAAAATAAAAGATGGCATTCAGGTTAAAGTTTTATAAAGAAAATTATTCGGAGTTTAAATGTCTTTAATTCAAATAAATAATATTTCAAAATCTTATTGGCGGGATAGTCTTGAAATTCCTGTACTAAATAATGTAAGTATGGAAGTTCCGGAAGGCGAATTCCTCGCTCTGATGGGTCCATCAGGATCAGGAAAAACTACTCTGCTCAACCTGATTGGCGGAATAGATAAACCTTCCAAAGGCAGTGTTGTTATTGATGGTAAAGAAATTTCCGGCTTTGGTGAATCAGCATTGGCAAAATGGAGATCTGATAACGTTGGTTTTATCTTTCAGTTTTATAATTTGATACCTGTGTTAACTGCATTTGAAAATGTTGAGCTGCCTCTGCTTCTTACAAATCTATCAAAAACTGAAAGGAAGAAACGCGTTGAATTTGCTCTCGGAGTAGTTGGACTTGGTGATCGAATTCATCATTATCCAAAACAACTTTCTGGTGGACAGGAACAAAGAGTTGCAATTGCGAGAGCAATTGTAACCGATCCCAAAATTATTGTTGCCGATGAACCAACAGGTGATCTTGATAGAACTTCTGCTGAAGAAATATTGACTTTAGTCGAGCGGCTGAATAATGAGTTTAAGAAAACGATCATTATGGTAACACACGATCCCCACGCAGCTGAAAGAGCACATATTATCAGGCATCTGGAAAAAGGAGATTTTGTTTAGACAGCTATGAGAATAATAAAACTAATATTGAAAAATGCTTTCAGGCATAAGTTAAGAACTTTACTGACTATAGTTGGAATTTCGATTGCTGTAATTGCTTTTGGACTTCTTCGTACTGTCGTGACTGCCTGGAACTCCGGTGTTGAAGCTTCTGCAGCAAACAGATTGATTACACGACAAGCTATCTCCTTTATCTTTCCTTTACCGCTTTCTTACAGAGATCAGATTGCGCAAATCCCCGGTGTTGATGCTGTAACTTATGCTAACTGGTTCCAGGGAGTGTACATTGACAAAAACCAGTTCTTCGCAAGACTTGCCGTTGATGCTGAAACTATTTTCCAGGTTTACCCTGAATTTATAATCAGCGATACGGTGTATCAAACATTTTTAAAGGAAAGAAACAGTTGTATTATTGGTCAATCAATAGCAGAACAATATAATTTGAAGATTGGTGATTTGATGACAATCGAAGGAGATATCTATCCCGGCGATTGGCAGTTTGTAGTTCGTGGAATTTATAAACCAAGAGATAAA
>CAZLJI010000565.1:0-2198 GCA_964559565.1 uncultured Ignavibacteriaceae bacterium
AAAGGTAACCTTGAGCGGGATTTTACCTATATAGATGATATTGTTGAAGGGATAATTAGAATTATTGAATCATCTGCACCATTTAACCAGAAACCAGTAACAAGCAGCCAACAGCCAACAATTCCCTACTCAATTTACAACATCGGAAACGGTAATCCTGTTAAATTACTCGACTTTATTGAAACTATGGAAACTGCGCTCGGGAAAAAAGCAATTAAAGAATTTCTGCCAATGCAACCAGGTGATGTATTTAAAACCTTTGCTAGCGTAAATGCCCTGAAAAACGATTTTGGTTATGAACCAAACACGTCTGTTCAAAAAGGTATCGGGGAATTTGTAAAATGGTTTAAGGAATATTACAAGTATAGTGTTTAGTGTTTTTAGTTACAGAAATCAAGTCTCAAGATATCAAGATATACAGTAACCAACCTGTGAATAATGACCAATTACTAATAACCAGCATCTGTTAAAGAATCCACCTTCTGAGAAGGTGACTTTAAAAATGCACCCAAAGGGGCGCTAGAAGTCAAATCCAAGCTGTTGCGCTTCATCCTTCTTTTCACGTTCCTTTTGGTATTTCACATATTTCCTTATCTTATCCTCATCAAGTCCTATCCCGTGCTTGAACAATAGCCCCTTGACAAAAATGATTTCCCCAATACGGCTTCTTCTTCAATCCTGGAAAACTATTGAAGATTTTTATTGCCGTCTTCCCTTTTAATATACCCATCTCTACTGAAACACCCATCTTGTGTTTTATACTTAATACCATGTGGACATAGTCTGATTGTTTATACATTTACAATATCTCTATTCGCTTCCATTGGCACAAGGAATTTAAGGTTTCAAAAAGTAATTCCTTTACATGTCCTTCTAATATCCTAAATCTATACTTTGGTATCCAAACAATATAATTTACATGATAATATATCACATGTATGAATTTCTTATATTTGCTCATGATCTTTCATGCAAAGCTAATAATTACATGACCACCTTAAAAGAGGGTGGATTTCTCAGTTCAATTAAAATATTACAGATTCATTAATTTGCACAATTAGAAATAATTCGCATTAATACGCATGAACTATAAACAGCAAATCCTCGAAAAAATCAAAACAAACACCGAAGTAGTCGGAATCATCGGCCTAGGTTACGTTGGTCTGCCATTGGCAGTAAACTTTGCAGAAGCAGGAGTAAAAGTGATTGGTTTTGATAAATCAGAAGCCAAAGTAAACAAAATCAATTCCGGTGAAAATTACATCAAGGATATACGTGATGCCGTGCTGCGTGAAGTGGTGAACAGGGTAAAGCTGGAAGCTACCACCGACTTTACAAAAATGAAGGAGTGCGATGCATTGATTATTTGTGTACCAACGCCTCTCGACAAATTCCGAAAACCCGATATGAGTTTTATTGAGGCTTCTTGTATCGCAATAGGTCAAAATATGAAGCCCGGAACATTTATCAGCCTCGAAAGTACCACCTACCCCACCACCACTGAAGATTTCATGCTTCCCATTATCGAAGAATCTTCCAAACAAAATTCATATAATAAACCTTTAAAGCAATTTGGGGGTGAACCTATATCTTTTAAAAACGGCACCGACTTCTGGCTCGCATACTCTCCCGAACGAGTTGACCCCGGAAACAAAACTTTCCACACCAAAAACACCCCAAAAGTACTCGGCGCAATGACACCCGAAGGACTTGAAATTGGAATGGCACTATACAAAAGGGCAATCGACAGCATTTATCCCGTAAGCTCACCCCGTGTGGCAGAAATGGTTAAAATTCTTGAGAATACTTATCGATTGGTAAATATCAGTCTCATCAATGAGTTGGCTTTACTGGCCGGCAAAATGGACATTAACATTTGGGAAGTAATTGATGCCGCAAAAACAAAACCTTTCGGTTTCCAGGCTTTTTATCCCGGTCCGGGTATTGGCGGGCACTGTATCCCGTTGGATCCATTCTATCTGGAGCACATCGCCAAGCGTTTCGACTTCGATCTTAGTATGATTCACGCTGCCGGACATATTAACATGCGGATGCCACATTATATGTATATTAAAATTGCTACAGCTCTAAACCGGCATAAAAAATCAATAAACGGAAGTAACATCCTCTTTTTGGGTGTTGCCTACAAACCTAATATTGATGACGAAAGAGAATCTCCCGCACTTGAAATAATGGAT
>CAZLJI010000566.1:0-2196 GCA_964559565.1 uncultured Ignavibacteriaceae bacterium
GAGGAAAAGCAGCCCGGCACTTATGAAGTAGAATTCTTTGCTTGTAATTCCTGCGGAAGCAGGAATACAGAAAAAAGGAAATATCTATATCAACTTGAAGCGGGAGATTACTCAAGTCAAAAAACGATGATTGCAAATAATAATAATACTGAAGGAGGATCGTTATGAAAACTTTAATACAAACTTTGTCTCTAATTTTCTTTTTAACCATATCAATTAATGCCCAGTGGATTCAACAAAGGGGTGCAATACCAAATCCTTTATCTTCTGTTTATTTTACAGATAGCAATACTGGCTGGGCAGTGGGTGGTGGTGTTATTATAAAGACAATTAGTGGAGGTGAAAATTGGAATATAATTTTAGGGCAGTTTAACGGATTATCAGTCTATTTTTCCGGAAGTAATATTGGTTGGGCTGTAGGTCCGGACGGTGTGATTATTAAAACTATAGATGGTGGTGAAAATTGGTCAAGTCAAACGAGTGGTACTAATGAATTGTTATATTCAGTTTATTTTTCTGATAGCTTGACAGGTTGGGTTGTTGGCAATACCGGCACGATTCTTAAAACCACAGATGGAGGAAATACTTGGATAAACCGGGGAGGTTGGAGGAGTAATAATTTACGGTCTGTTTATTTTGTAGATAACTACAATGGTTGGATTGTGGGTGATGGATTAATACTAAAGACGAATGATGGCGGTAATAATTGGTATGAAATTTTTGTACCGATAACATTAAATTCACTTTTTTTTACTGATGCTAATAATGGGTGGGCTGTTGGATCAGTAATCATTCATACAACAGATGGTGGTGAGCATTGGTTTACCCAATCAGCACCAATTGCTGAAGTATTGTTATCTGTTCACTTTACAGACAGCTCTACAGGTTGGGCCGCTGGAGGAGGGACTATCTTTCATACGACAGATGCAGGTATAACTTGGTCAATTCAGTCCTTGGGAAATTCAGGTGACGAATTATACTCAATATATTTTACTGATAACAATACTGGCCTTGGAGTTGGGTGGAACGGAGACATTGGAGATGTTGTTACCCCTCTTCCTGCTGGGGGAGTGATAATCAAAACTACAGATGGCGGTGAAAACTGGTTAAATAAATCACTCGGGATGGGACCTCTATTCTCAGTAAACTTTATTGACAACAGTATTGGTTGGGCAGTTGGAGAAACTATTCTTAAAACAACAGATAGTGGAGAGAGTTGGTTCGGGCAGATAAGTGATGCAAATGGTTTTTTGACTTCAGTTTACTTTACAGACAATAGTAGTGGTTGGGCTGTCGGGGATGTAGGTACAATTATTCAGACCACAAATGGTGGTGAAGATTGGATAAGCCAAACAAGTGGGGTCGAAGCTAAATTAAGTTCTATTTATTTTATTGATAGCTATAATGGATGGGCTGCTGGTGATAGCGGCATAATATTAAAAACTACAAATAGCGGTGAAAATTGGATAAGTAAATCTAGCGGAGTAAATAATAACTTACATTCTATCTATTTTGTCGATAACAATACTGGCTGGGCTGGTGGCGATAATATAATCCTGAAGACTACAAATGGAGGAGAAAATTGGCTCATTAAATTTAGCAGTTCCGATTTTTGGGCTAATTCTGTCTATTTCACCGACATCAATAATGGTTTGGCAACTGGCGGTGGGACAATACTTCATACCACAAATAGTGGTGAAGATTGGATCACTCAGTTAAGTATGTATGTAGTGTTAAGTTCAATTTACTTTATTAATAGTCAAACCGGTTGGGCTGTTGGTGGACAATATGTTGGTTTGGGGGGTCATAACTATGTATTTGCTAAAACTACGAATGGAGGGGAAAATTGGGAGATCAATGCGCAAGCAGGTGGTGGGTTATATTCAGTTAACTTTACAGACAGCAATAATGGTTGGGCAGTGGGCGATGGGGGAATGATTTTTCATACAACCAATGGCGGACTAACTTTCATTGAAGAAAAAGAAATTGATGAAATGCCAAGCACTTATTTCTTAAGTAATAATTTTCCGAATCCTTTTAACCCTTCAACAAAAATAAAATACTCAGTTCCGCAGTCCTCAAATGTTACGTTAACAGTATTTGATATCCTCGGCAATGAAATAGAAACATTAGTTAATGAAGAAAAATCAGTAGGCACTTATGAATTGACTTGGATTGCAGAAAATCTACCAAGCG
>CAZLJI010000567.1:0-2192 GCA_964559565.1 uncultured Ignavibacteriaceae bacterium
TCGGGTTCGTCATCCACTAGTAGTATTTTTGTCATGCAGAAACTCTATATATTTAAATTTTTATAGTACAAATCTTGAATAGAATAAGCACAAGAGCTAATTATCAAATTGTTAACAAATCTTTATAAGATGATTTTGGAAATAAAAAAAGGGCACCTGTAGGTACCCTTTTGTCGAAGGAGAGAGCGAGAGAGAGAAATTTTATTTTAGTAATGTCATCTTCTTCGTTATTCTGGTGTTACCAGCTTCAAAAGTATATAAGTATAATCCGCTAGGTAAATTTTCAGCATCAAAAGTAACTTCATAAGTTCCCACATTCTTGAACTCATTTACAAGCTGAGCAACTTGCTGACCAAGAATATTGAAAACAGTTAAGTTAATATTAGTTGCTTCAGAAACTGTGTATACAATCTTTGTTGACGGATTGAAAGGATTGGGATAGTTCTGGCTAAGTTCGAATGAAGCCGGAATATTGTTAACGTATGATTCTTCAACATCTGTTATACCATACACTGATATAGCTGTCCAACCTTCCGTCCATAAAAATGCATTTGGATCGAATGCACCATGATAAGGAACTACTGCAAAGAAAGGATCTGACGGCTGAACTGCGCCTGTAGCAGCTGGACTTGAAGGACTGGGTCTCGGGTCTAGTGTTGAGTTTTCATCTCTGCTAATATTATTTAGTTGTGGATCCTGGACTGAATTATTGTTTGCGGTTAAATGAGTTCTCACAAAATCCTGAGCAGCGATATCATCCAGTGTGTTTCCGTTACCAAATCCCCACCAGTAATTGTTTGAGAGAACTAATTGTCCTGCATCGACTCTTGCTCTGCTATCCTCACCAGAAGCTAGGTCTTCAATGTTTACTCCTGTCTGAGAAAAATCAGTGATTATGCTGCTGTAATAATAGCCGCCTGAATTATCTCTGAAATATAAAGCGCGATCATTTCCATCACCTGCTGGAAGTGGAGAAGTATTTTCTCCGGCACCAATATATGTAGCATTTACAACGTAAGGAGTTGCGTAAGGAGTACCTGTCTCATTATCATCGCCGCCATCCATTTCGGCTCCGCGGCCGGCTTCTTCAGTTCCTTGAATTAAAAACCAGAACTGACCTTTTCCTCTATAACCCATATCCCAATCGAAACCATCATCACCGCAGAAAGCGGAAACTAAATATTTTGAATTTACAGTTCCACCAAACCATTCATACCCATCATCAAAATTTGCGATGACTTCGATGTGCTCAATTACTGTTTGATCTCCTATTGCACCTAAAGTGAGTCCATTTATTTCATCACCGGGAACACCGCTTATTGAAAAACCACCGTGTCTGATCGAAACATATCTTAGTATTCCTGAGTCATCATTATCGTTTGTTCCACCAAATTTTGCATCCTCAGTTACCGGTATACCTTCAATCTGGTTTTCAGTTGTCGGCTGATTTGTAACCGCTTTTCCTAAAAGAATAACGCCACCCCAAAGACCTCTATCATCTTTGGTAAGGTCATTAGGATTATTTACATCATCTAATTCACTTGTGAATATGATCGGATTATTCTGTGATCCTTCTGCAAGAATCTTACCACCTCTTCTTACAATCAAGGCGCTTGCTCCATCACCGGTTGTAATGTTTGCCTGCAATTTTCCTTTTATTACTGTTCCTTCTTCAATTGTTAAAGTTGCACCATCGTTTACGAAGATCAAGCCATCTAAAGTATAAACATTTGAAGCAGACCAGGTTGTATTTGAACTGATGTCTGCAGTTACGTTTACCTGTGCGAACATCGTAGATGTAAGCAAGATGGCAGTGATTAAAATGAAGATTTTTTTCATAGGGAAATTCGCTCCTTATATTATTTATGATTTTTAGTTAATTATAAACTGTATGTTAATCCAACTGAATAACTGATACCTAACTGGTATGATTGGAATATGTAATCCCTATCATTATATCTGTAAACTTCCCGGTACTCGGAATTAAGAATATTTTTTACACCCAGATTAAGAGTCAATAGTTCAAACAATCTTTGACTTGCTGTAAAGTTTAGCAGAGGTGCAGGCTTCTCAAAAACATCCGGAGTTGCATTTGCAGATACTTTAGATAATCTTTCACCAAATGAGTTGAAGAATAGTCCGGCATTCGTTCCCCAGTCAGTATTACTATATGAAAGGTCTACGTTGATTAC
>CAZLJI010000568.1:0-2188 GCA_964559565.1 uncultured Ignavibacteriaceae bacterium
CCGGATTTAATAAGTTTGGAAGCTACATCGGGGACACACGCTACTCGGTTCTCGCCAGGCAGGATTTCCTTAGGAACTGCTATAACCATACCTGTTTCTCCTGTGTGAATTGATAAAAATTGACTTTCGAAAATTAACCTGAATGTAAACTATTTACAAAAATTAAGCTTCTATTTTTTTATAGTGGAATGAATATCGTAAAAGTGACGTAAGGAGCTAAATTTTTATAGAGGCTGTTCCTTCGTCAGGCAATGAAGCGTCCCCAATCCCCAAACCAGATCAACTGAATGAATGCCGATTACTTTTCTATCAGGAAACAATTCAGATAGTATTCCCAATGCTATTCTATCATTCGGGTCGTTGAAGGTTGGAACGAGAACAGCATAATTTGAAATGTAAAAGTTAGCGTAGCTGGCAGGAAGTCTTTGTCGTTTAAATACTTGAGGCTGAGGCATAGGCAAAGGAACAACATTTAGTTTCGATCCATTCGATAGACTTATATTCTGAAGTTTTTCTCTATTTTCATTTAACAAATTATAATTTTCATCCTTCGGATTTTCCTCAGAAACAAGAACGACAGTATCTTCATTTACAAATCGGCAGAGATCATCAACGTGACCATGAGTATCATCGCCAACGATTCCCTTCCCCAACCAGATTACATTTGAAATACTAAAATATTTTTTGAATACTTCAAAATAATCCTGCTTGGTATAACCTGGATTTCTAGTTTGAATTTTTTCATCTAACAAGCACTCTTCTGTAGTAATTAAAGTTCCTTTCCCATTAGTATCTATCGCACCACCTTCAAGAACAACTTGC
The DNA here is from genome assembly GCA_964559565.1 of uncultured Ignavibacteriaceae bacterium. Lineage (GTDB taxonomy): Bacteria > Bacteroidota > Ignavibacteria > Ignavibacteriales > Ignavibacteriaceae > IGN2. Next base: position 823 of record CAZLJI010000568.1, read on the forward strand.
TTCCCCTTATGTTCAGCAACAATTCTTTTTAAATTTAGCTTGTTGGAGATGAAGGAAGGAATTTTATCATCAAGTTTGTAATCATCATACTTCGCCCAGGCATTGAACTTAAAATCGATTGCAACTGTTTCTTTTTCATACTTAACGAACATCGGTCCTGAATCACGCAACCAACCTCGGTCAGTTTTCTTAATGAAGAATTCGACATTGGATAAACTCACATAACAATCTTTTAATACTTTTTCTGATTTGAGTTGATGTTCTTTTGACTGGACGAAGATTCTAACTTTCTCCCCGAGAGAAATATACTTTACTATTTCAGCATAAACATAAGGAATAGGAGAAAACTTTGCCGGCCAATCAGATTTATTGTACGGCCAGCCAATCCAGGTTGCTTCGTGTTTTTCCCATTCAGCGGGTAGTCTGAAACTATTCATCTAAAAATCTTTTCGTAATATCTACATAACTATCAATTCTTCTATCACGAAGGAACGGCCAGTTATGCCTGATGTATTCAATTCTATCTAAATCAATTTCAGCGAGAAGAATTTCTTCTTTATCAACTGAAGCCTGAGCAATGATCATTCCCTGCGGATCACAGACAAATGATTGTCCCCAGAATTCAATTCCAGGAGAATCAGCATTTACTTTTTCCAATCCGATTCTGTTTACCGCAGCAACATAAACACCGTTTGCAACTGCATGTCCTCTCTGAACAGTCAACCACGAATCGTACTGTGCTCTTCCGTGTTTTTCTTTTTCGTAAGGATGCCAGCCAATTGCAGTGGGATAAAATAAAACAGCAGCACCTTGAAGTGCAGTTAATCTTGCAGCTTCAGGATACCATTGATCCCAGCAGATGAGTGTGCCGATTTTTCCAAATGATGTTTCAAAGTTTTTGTAGCCAAGATCGCCGGGAGCGAAATAATATTTTTCATAAAATCCAGGATCATCAGGGATGTGCATCTTACGATAAGTGCCAAGTATTTTTCCATCGTTATTAATTACTACCAGACTATTATGATAAACTCCGGATGATCTTTTTTCGAACAATGGAACAACTATACTCACATTATTTTTTCTAGCAGTTTCGGAAATTGCATCCGTTGAGGGTCCGGGAATAGTTTCTGCAAGCTTAAAATTTTCTATGTCCTCAGTCTGGCAAAAATATTGTGATCTGAAAAGTTCCGGAAGACAAATAACCTGCGCACCTGATTTAGCAGCTTCTTCAATCCATTTAATAGCTTTCTTTAAATTTTCAGAAGTGTCCTTGCTTAAAGCTAATTGAATAAACTCTATATTGAATTTGATACTCATAATAATAATTATTCTTTATTTTAAAATTAAAAAAATATTAGCAGTAGTA
>CAZLJI010000569.1:0-1613 GCA_964559565.1 uncultured Ignavibacteriaceae bacterium
TATAGGTAAAGGAAACGACGATGTAAACATTAAACTCAATTGTGCAGCCTTTCCACTTCGGAACATGAATTTGAAGAATGGGTTCTTAGCCCATTTTAAATCTATAAAATCGGGAACGCAATCATCCATAACCAGTGAAAACCTAGGGTCAATATCAACTTCAGGATGTGCGTTAATGTATTTACATAATATCTTTTGACGTTCACATATTAAATCCAAAATGTTGTCTGTTAATTCATCCACCTTGAATTGTTCTGGCAGAATCTCTCCAAAGAATTGATCTGCAAATTCATTTGGGCGAACCAATACTCCAAATGGAATGTAAAGATGAGAAATTAACGCCTTTAATAAATGTGATTTTCCAGTTGGTCCTACAATCATAATATTTCTATTTGGTTTGAGTTGTGTTTTGGGATCAAATTCCTTGATGGTTAAATTTAACTCTTTCTTTTTACTCATTTATTTCATTAATGTTTTATTTTTTTTATATTTCACACGCACCGCTTTCACTTTCACTTTTTTGATTACACTTTTTTCTAAAAAGTGTTTCTTCTAAAAAGTGCTTTGAATATGTCCAAACTTTGTTCTTTTAAAACTTAAATCACTTTCATTCTCATACCAAAATGGATTCGACTTGAAATTATTCGGACTTGTAATATCATAACCTCTGTTGTGCAATTCTAAACATATATTAACAATGTTTCTACAATCATCTATTCCAGAATGATGGTGTCCCACCAATGGAATATTTAATTCACTTAGCATTTCTGCCATTCCTATTCGTCTCTTTTTCTTCATAACTTTTTTATAAGTGGTTTTGATGTTCACCCAGGAGGAAAATAATTCATTCACTTTTGGGGTGATTTTTGTTCCATGTAATTCCAGTTGTTTAGGTAGCATTGTCTTTAAATCCCAATCTCCACAACATATAACAGTTGTGTTGCGTGAGGTTACGCCATTTTCATCACACCACACTTCAAATGCCATTAAGGCTTCTACCCATGTCATACCATTTGTCAAATCCTCATCTGTAATATGGGTCAACTCTTTTATGAAATCACTAATGTTCGTATGATGTTGCATTTTTACAAAGGTGCGAAATTCACTTTGAATTTGCTTCGTTTTTAAATTTAATAACACGGCTGGAAATTCAATTATTTCGTGGTCTTTCATTTGATCATTTGAACAATTTGCTTCAAAATCTAATATCAATACGTGAGTTTTTACAAAGGGTTTCATCATATCCTTCGAATATATAGAAAGATTTTATTTTAATTATTTTTTTCGTGAAAATTCACGATAACAAAAAATGTTGTATATAATAATATCGTATATATAATAATGTCAAGTTACACAATAGAAATACCGAGAGCAAATGCAAATCAATATTTAACAACAGGTAATAAATATCCATCTACAAATCCAGAATGCACTGAATATTACACTTTGAATCCTCATAGCGGAGGTTCAACTTGTGCTATATCAACTCAATCAGAACAAGTTCGCAAGGCACTTGGTCTTCCGATGTACCCAGATATTGGTATATCAGGAATAGACAAATATGCATTAAAACCTGGCACGACGGGCAAGTGGGTTGAACCAGTTGACTATTA
>CAZLJI010000569.1:1623-2178 GCA_964559565.1 uncultured Ignavibacteriaceae bacterium
AAAATGCCACAGACGATGTATGGCCAAAAGATATGGGAGAAACAGGAACAGGAATGACTGGTTACCAAAATTGCAAGAGATTATGCGATAATGATAGTAGATGTGCAGGTTTCGAAAGTGCTAGATCAGTCGGTACAACTCTAAAAGATGTGGATGGAAGACTAGTTTACGAACCAGATAAAAACAGCAAATTTCGCTGCATTTTATGGGGGAATACCGGAAATTTCGATGGAGCAGCCATAGGTCATAAAAGAAATTCTAGTTATCCTGGAAAAGGTGCTTGTTGGGTAAAGAAATGCCAAAATGATATCAAATATGCGGTTCCATCAGGTTTTTGGAATCCTCTTGATGAAATGTTACAGTGGAATGCTATGTACTCTAAAAGTGGTGTATTTCCTGATAATAATTACAATAGAATGTGGGAAACATCACCATCAACTCCTGGTGGAGAAGACACGGCAAACATTTTATTAGGTAATTATTATTCTACTGATAAACGCCGCCCTAGTAGTCCTTGGTGTTGCGGATGGCAAACAGATGTGTGGCCTGCAAAGC
>CAZLJI010000570.1:0-2176 GCA_964559565.1 uncultured Ignavibacteriaceae bacterium
CATATCAATTGAAAAAGTTGTGTCGCTTATGTCGAAGATTGTACTATCCCTTGCGACACTTATTTTCATCAGTCAATACCAAGATGTAAAAGGAGCCTGAACGAACCAATCAAAGGTTCCTGTATTTGGAACTGATTCTACAAGAGTCATCCAATCAATTCCTTCGGAGAGACTTAATTCTATTTTTACACTATCAACCTCTATCGCAGACCATTCAACCTGAACTGTATCCCACATCATCCAATGCTCACCGCCGTTTGGCGAAATAACTGTGACCGATGGAATCGCTCCAATGCTGATTGAATACATAGAACGACCGTAAGTTGCGGCGATAAGTGCTCTTGTCGGATTGTGCAGGACCAAATCAGTTACTGGTGCATTTGGGAGATTCTCACCAAGGTAGTTCCAGCTATTACCCAGATTATCAGAAACAAAGACTCCAACATCAGTTCCGACGTACAATATTTCTGTGGAATCAGGATTAACAATAATATCATTTACTGGAGCATCAGGAAGGTTAGCTGAAATATCCAGCCAGTTGATTCCTGAATCCGTTGTTCTGAAAACGTGAGGTAAATATTCATCATAGCGGTAGCCAGATAAAGTTACATAAGCTGTCGCTGCATCGTTAGGATCAACTGCGACTCGAGTTATCCATCTTGTTGGAAGTGAGGTCGAAATTTTTACCCAGTTTGTTCCACCATCCATTGTTACCCAAACGTTAGCATCATCAGTCCCTACATAAATTACATCAGGATCCGATGGGGCTGAGGCAATTGTGGTGATAGTTCCGTAAACTTGATTTCCTGTCGGTGGCCCGTTTGTCAAATCTGGACTAATCGGCGTCCAGGATACAGCTCGATTTGTAGATTTGTAAACTCGATTTGAACCAATGTACAATACTGCAAGATTTGATGGATCGATTATAAATGGAGTACTCCAGTTAAACCTATCTGAGCCTGAAACTCCATTAAGAGCATAAGTAAAACTACTCCCTCCATCAGTAGATCTGGTGAATCCGCCATACTGAGATTCTGCATAAATAAAGTTGTTGTTGGATGGATCTACCAAAACATAAAAGCCATCGGCTCCCAGAATTTCTTGCCAATCATTTTGATTTCCCGTAAGAGTTCGATTTGTACCGTTATCCTGAGTCCCACCGTAGTACCTATTTAGAATTTGAAAATCAACTTCGCAAGCATAAAATTGTGTTATGGGCATATTCGATCTATAGTACCAGTTTGAACCACTATTGTAAGAGACATAAACTCCACCATCATTGCCTAGAACTATGAAGTTAGGATTTAACGGATGAATATACATGCCATGCTGGTCAACGTGTATACCTCCCGAAGTATTAAACCAGGAATTTCCTCCATTTGTGGTTTTATAGTTATCTAATCCTAAAACGAACACATTATTCGGATTTGCAGGATCAACACGAATATTTCCGAACCACCAGCCGTAAGAAGAAAAAAGATTTGAAAGATCGCCATCATTTGTTCTGGTCCAGCTATCTCCGTTGTTTGTTGATTTATAAACACCGGCAAAGTAGCCAATGTTATCCGCATAAATTGCATAAATAATATTTGGTATTGAAGCAGATATTGAAATTCCAATTCTACCAACAGTTGAGGAATTGTGTGGTAAACCGTTTATCAATTCTGTCCACGTTTCTCCGCTATCTGTCGTGCGATAAAGCCCACAAGTTAGTCCACCATATGAACGTCTGTCAGGTCTACGGATTCTTTCCCACATAGCAGCATAAACAGTATCAGGATTAGTTGGATGTAAGGCAATATCGATACATCCTGTAGAATCCGAAATAAATAATTTATTTGTCCAGGTTAATCCACCATCTGTCGATTTATAGAGACCTCTATCAAAATTTTTACCGAAGAGTTTTCCCATGGCTCCTAGATATATGTTTTGTGGATTTGATGGATCAATAATTATCCGGGAAATATATTCAGTTGCTTCGAGTCCAAGATGTGTCCAGCTTGTTCCTGCGTCAGTTGATTTATAAACTCCATTACCACCATAAGTAACCGAACCACCACCGCCGTTTACTTCACCTGTCCCGACATAAATAATATTTGGATTTGTCGGATCCAAAACAAGATCGCCGATTGACATTGTATTGGTTTCATCAAATATTGGAAACCAATTTAAACCT
>CAZLJI010000571.1:0-2174 GCA_964559565.1 uncultured Ignavibacteriaceae bacterium
TGCGTGCTGCTGAAGATGGAGTTGAAGCTGCTCAGGAACAAGTACGTATAGGAAGAATTAATTTTCAGAATGGCCGCACTACTGCATTTGAACTTGTGCGTCTTGGAGAAGATTTCGCAATCGCACAACGACGTTATTCAGAAGCACTTGTGAGAACAGTAAATGCTGTTGCAAAACTAAAGCAGCTTACATCGGGTAAATATCCTGAGAATTTAAAAAATTAAAAGGAGTTTTTGCATGAAAAATATTGAAAGTAAAAAAATTAAACCTTCTAGATTATTTAATCGATACTGGTTGGTTGGATCAATAATAATTTTTCTAACCTTTCTTGTAACAAGTTGTGGAGATCAAAATTCTGCTGGCGGTCAATTCGCGATGCCGCCTATGCCAGTTGAAGTTGCAGAAGTTAAAATGCAAGTTGTCAGCGAAAAGTTTGATGCAGTCGGTACAATCGAAGCCATCGAGGAGATTACGGTTGTATCAGAAATATATGCAATGGTTGTGAATATTCCTTTTACTGAAGGAAGCCAGATTAAAAAAGGCGAACTGATTGCTCAGCTTGATGATTCGCAACTTGCTGCTGAAGTATCAAGTGCAGAAGCACTTTATTCACAGAGTTTGTCAACCTATAACCGGGTTAAAAAAGTTGTAGATCAAAATGCAGGAACACCACAGGATCTTGATGATGCCATCGCAGCATTGAAAGTTGCAGAAGCAAATCTGAAATTAGCACAGGCGAGGCTTAATAAAACCAGGATAGTTGCACCTTTTGATGGAATGATTGGTTCAAGAAGAGTAAGTGTAGGAAGTTTTCTTAGAACAGGCGATGCAATTACTGAACTTGCTAACCTCAATGAAATCCGGATTAATTTTTCTGCGCCTGAAAGATTTCTTGCTGAGTTGAAACGAGGTTCTGAGGTTGCAGTTTTTTCACCTGTTTATCCGGGACACGAAGTAAAAGGAAGAATAATTGCGATTGAACCAATAATTGATTCAGATACGAGGACTGCCAGAATCGTTGCAAGAGTTCAAAACCCGGGACAAAAATTCCGTCCGGGTATGTCAGCAAATGTTTCTGTTATTCTGAGTCAAAGATCTGAAGCCCTGACGATCCCAACCGAAGCTGTATTCGCAAACGGAAATCAATCTTTTGTGTACATCGTAAATGCTGACAGTACAGTTGCACCTGCACCTGTTGCTTTAGGATTACAGATGTCTGACGTTGTAGAAATTGCATCAGGACTTCAAGAAGGAATGAAAATTATAACGGCAGGTCATCAAAAACTTTTCCCCGGTGCTAAAGTTATACCTGTTAGTACACAAATGAATACATCACAGCAATAAGAGATTTTTTTTGTATAAGGAGTTTTTATGAAACTTAGTAAAATATCAATCGAACGACCCGTGCTTGCAACGGTTATGAGTCTGGTGATTGTACTTTTTGGAATTATTTCTTTTACACAATTACCTGTTCGTGAATATCCCGATATCGATCCACCGGTTGTTTCGGTTGTAACTCTGTACCGCGGTGCAAGCGCAAGCGTTGTTGAAACTGAAATTACAGACGTGCTCGAAGAACAATTCGCAACACTCGAAGGAGTAAAAACAGTAAAATCGTCAAGCAAAGAAGGCGGTTCTGTCATCACAATTGAGTTTGAGCTTGATCGGGATGTTAATGAAGCAGCAAATGATATCAGGGATAGAGTATCACGAATTCGCGGAACACTTCCTGCAGAAATAGAGGATCCGGTTATTTCAAAAGTTGATGCTAATGCCCAGCCAATAATTTGGCTGGCACTCTATAGTGAAACTCAATCAACACTTGAGCTTTCTTATTTCGCTGACCAGGTGCTCAAAGAAAAAATTCAACGACTATCCGGAGTTGGAGGTGTGTTCCTTGGTGGCGAACGTCGTTATGCAATGAGAGTTTGGATTGATCCTTTAAGAATGGCATCACATAAATTAACGACTTCGGATATTGAGCTTGCGGTCAGAAGTGAAAATGCTGAAATTCCCGGAGGAAGAGTTGAGGGAGACAAACGTGAGTTCACAGTCCGTACAAGAGGAGAACTTTCAAATCCCGAAGAATTCGGAGCAATCATTGTTTCCCAATCCGGAAATAATATAGTACGGCTTCGTGATGTTGCTGAAGTAAGTATCGGTGCGGAAGATGA
>CAZLJI010000572.1:0-1517 GCA_964559565.1 uncultured Ignavibacteriaceae bacterium
GCCCATCTATGTAAACCCAACACTTCTGGAAGATATTTCACCTGAGTTAAAAAAAAGGATGCAGGGAAAATCTTGTTTCAATTTTAAAACCCTTGATAAGATACTTTTGACTGAACTTTCGAAGCTGACAAAGAACGGATTCGAGTTTTATAAGAAAAACAAAATGTTATAGTGTAAGTCATTTCCCTTTTTATACGCAAAGTTTTATTCCTATCTTTATAAATAATTTATAAATTAAATTGAACACACTATATGTCCGCAAATGAAACTTTCACGAAAATAACTTCCTGGGATAAACTGGTTAAAAAATATCAGAATTCAAGTAACTGGAAAAGCATCTGGCAGTTATGTAATTCATTTATACCATTCTTATTAACCTGGTGTTTGATGTACTTAAGCCTCGATGTCAGTTACTGGCTGACTCTTCTTTTAGCACTTCCTGCAGCTGGATTTGTGGTGAGAATTTTTATTATTCAGCACGATTGCGGACACGGTTCTTTTTTCGAATCGAAAAGAGCAAATGATTTTTGGGGAATGGCTGGCAGCATAATTTCATTTACTCCTTATCACTACTGGCGTAAAAATCATGCTATTCACCATGCCAGTGCTGGTAAACTTGAACAGAGAGGTATTGGAGATATTTACACAATGACTGTGGATGAATATCTAAAGCAATCGAGATGGGGGAAATTAAAGTACCGTCTCTATCGAAACCCGATTATTTTATTTGTTTTCATTCCAATTATTTTATTTGTTGTGCTCTATAGGTTACCAATCTCAGATACCAAAGATTTTAAAAAATTTCAGCCGAGTGTTTACATCACGAGCATAGTAATAGCATTATTAGTTGCAGGATTGATCTGGCTCGTTGGATGGCAAAACTTTTTAATGATTCAGCTTCCAATAACATTCTTAGCATCAACCACGGGCACGTGGTTATTTTATGTGCAGCATCAGTTTGAAGATACTTACTGGAGTGAAAATAATGGTTGGGATTACGCATCAGCTGCAATGCAAGGAAGCTCTTACTATAAGCTGCCGAAAGTTTTACAATGGTTCACCGGCAATATTGGATTTCATCATATTCATCATCTGAGTCCTAAAATTCCGAACTATCTTCTTGAAAAGTGTTATAAGGAGAATCCAGTTTTCCAAAAGACTGTCACTTTAACTCTTCGTTCAAGTTTTCGAAGTATGTTTTTAAGATTGTGGGATGAAAAAGAAAAAAAGCTCATTAGCTTCCATCAATTCAAACGGCGAATGTTTGATCCGACAGGCAGTCTGTCAAGGAAATAAATTAAAACCTTGGAGGTTTTTTCTTTTATTGAATGTGGTGAGTTATTAATTAACCTGGTATTTAATCTTATCTGATTAATTATGAATCCGATCTGGGAAACAACGACTAAAATTCGGGCGTTTGAGGTTGATTCGAATGGCAGATTAAAAGTCAACACAGTTCTGGATTACTTCCAGGATGCGGCTTCAAGCGATGCGGAAAGATTGAATTTCGGATATTC
>CAZLJI010000572.1:1527-2164 GCA_964559565.1 uncultured Ignavibacteriaceae bacterium
GAAGTTTGAGTTTCTAAATTACCCGAAATTTTTAGATGAAGTTAAGATTCAAACCTGGGGAAAGAAACAATATAAACTCTACTCTATGAGGGATTATCTACTTTGTAATTCGGTTGATGAAATAATCTGTAGAGGAACCTCTGCCTGGCTTTTAATTGATTCAAAAAGTCTTAGACCCAAAATTCTGCCCCTGCTTTTTCCTGATATCAAGATGCTGGATTCAAAAGAGGCATTGTCAGACCTTCCACAAAAAATTATTCCGACTACACAAATAAAAATTATCTACTCAACTCAGATACGATATTCAGATATTGATTTGAACCAACATGCTAATAATGCTGCTTACATAAGGCTTATGCTGGATTGTTTTGATCAGGAATTTCACAAGACACATACCATAAAATCTTTAACTGTTTCGTACAACGCACAATCAAAGTATGGTGATGAAATTCAGCTATATAAAGAAATAGAAAAAGATATCCCACTAACTCATTACGTTGAAGCAAAAAATCTGTCCAGCAATAAAACAGTTTTTCAAGCAATCGTTGAGTGGAATTGACTATGGAATTCGGATGGCTGTCGGTTATACCTCCTTTATTCGCAATACTCCTAGCAATAAAAACACGCCAGGTTTTTC
>CAZLJI010000573.1:0-2163 GCA_964559565.1 uncultured Ignavibacteriaceae bacterium
GTGAAAATCAAAGATCCATCACAAACCGGAAATGTTTCAGAACAGATTGATGCGTTGTTTAAAAATTCACGTGCAGAAACAAAAACTGAATCCGAGAGAGCATTTCAACAGGGTTTTGTAGCAGCGTCCAGTGCAATTATCACTTCGATGAATGTTATTTCATTCGTGATCATTGGAATTATAATGCTTGTACTTGGCAATACGATGATTATGTCTGCAAGAGAAAGAACACGGGAATATGCAGTATTCAAAACAATTGGTTTCTCAGGTGGTCATATGATCGGGCTAATACTTGGCGAATCTCTTTTTATTTCGACACTTGGCGGTGCATTAGGATTATTTCTTAGCTTCCCGATTATAGAAGGATTTGGAGCGGTTATACCAAGAGGATTCTTCCCGGTATTTGAACTTGAACCGATTACACTGGTATTTGCTGTTTCATCAGTGATATTAATTGGAATCGCAGCATCACTTTTCCCGATTCAAAAAGCATTAAGAACAAGTATTGTTGATGGGCTCAGGTTTATTGGATAATCATTTTAGAAATAGATTGCTTCATCCCGATAAATCGGGATTCGCAATGAAAAAAAAAGTTTGAATTATGAAAATCCCATTTAAGTATACTATAAAAAATTTCACTTCACGAAAGCTTACCACTTTCATTACAATATTTGGTGTTGCATTAGTTGTTTTCGTTTTCGCTGCTGTTTTAATGATGGCATATGGTATTCAAAAAACACTCATCGCAACCGGCTTGCCTGATAATGTTTTGATCACAAGGAAAGCTGCTAATGGAGAAATCTCAAGCATTATAGAAGGCGAAGCTCAGGATGTTATCAGAACTCTTTCTCACATCGCAACAAATAAAAATGGAAAGCAGATAATTTCGAAAGAGCCTGTTGTAATTATTAATCTTGAAAAGATCAGTGGCGGTATGAGCAATGTTACTGTTAGAGGTGTATCCGATGTAATTTTTGATTTACGACCACAGGTTAAAATCATTGAAGGCAAGATGTTCAATTTTGGATTACGTGAACTGATAGTTGGTTCAGCAGTAACATCAAGATTTCAGGGAGCGAAGATCGGAGATGTTGTAAAATTTGCTGGAGATAATTGGCAAATTGTTGGTGTGTTTGATTCTGATGGTAGTGGATTTGATTCTGAAATGTGGGGTGATTCGCAGGCATTATTAAATGCGTTCAATCGGGGAAGCGCCGTTTCTTCTCTTACTCTTAAACTTGATGAAGTAAAAAACTTTGAAGCGTTCAAAAAGAATTTTGATTTTGATAGAAGGCTGCAGCAGTTTGATGCTAAAATCGAGCAGAAATATTTTGAGGAGCAATCTGAGCTGATGGCAAACTTCATACGGATTCTTGGAATATTCATTACAGTTATTTTCAGCTTTGGTGCTACTATTGGTGCGATGATAACAATGTATGCTGCAGTTGCAAACCGAACTGTTGAAGTAGGAACACTCCGCGCACTTGGCTTTAAACGTAGAAGCATTCTTGTCGTATTCTTAATTGAATCGCTTGTCATTGCAATTACAGGTGGAGTAGTGGGACTTTTCCTTGCTTCCTTCCTTCAGTTCTTTAATATATCAACTCTGAATTTTGGTTCTTTTGCCGAGCTCTCTTTTGGTTTCAGTCTTTCACCGACAATAGTTATATCCTCTCTTTTATTTGCTGTTTTGATGGGAATACTTGGAGGTTTTCTACCATCAGTCCGTGCTGCGAGATTGAATATTGTAAATGCTTTGAGAGCAGCTTAGCAGTTCTTTAGCTATTTCTATTTTATCTGACCAAGATTTAATCTAATTATTCTCTTTCGTGTCTCTCGCCATTCTCAAAATAATTTCCTAAGTTTCTGGCAGTCATTCCGTATAATACTGTCATTCTGAAGGAACGAAGTGACTGAAAGAATCTCAAACTACAAGAGTTTAGAACTATGGAAAAAAGAATTAAGATTTATAACATAGTTTTACTAACAATATTCCTCCTTACCGTTTACAGCTTACCGCTTAAAGCTACAGTACGATTTGTCAGCAAAACCGGAAGCAATACACCACCATACTTAACCTGGGAAACCGCAGCCGACAGCATACAGAAGTGTATTAATATTTGTGTATTTGGTGATACCATTTACGTAGCCGACGGAGTTTAT
>CAZLJI010000574.1:0-2162 GCA_964559565.1 uncultured Ignavibacteriaceae bacterium
AGTATCTCGCTTCGTACTCTCTGTGTCTGAAGATGAATCATTTCAATCAAGTGTAATTAATGCACAAATTCATGAGAATAAGAAGGTTGAGGATGGTGTCGCAATTCATACCTGGGAAGTTGAAGACTTACCCACAATAAAGCTTGAAAGTGGAATGCCGTACTTATATGAGGTTACGCCTTTAATCACGGTTAGTTCAATACCGGATTGGGAAATTTATGGTAATTGGGTTCACGATATGCTCAGCTCAGCAATTACTGTTTCCGATGAAATAAAAAAGATAGCATCTGAATTGACTATGAAAGTTGAAAGTAAGAATGAAAAAATAAAATTATTATACGACTTTGTAAGGAAGGAAATTGATTACATTCAAGCAGATTTGGACCGAGGTGGACTTAAACCTCATTCAGCCGATGAAGTGTTTAGGACTAAATATGGAGATTGTAAAGATCAGGTTGTACTTTTATTGTCTCTTCTGAAAGCAGTGAATATTGAAGCTTATCCGGCACTAATAAATACCTATTCTTACAGAAACCATCAACAGTTCCTTCCGACACAATACTTTGACCACTTAATTGTTTTCGTATCTGCAGATAGTGTTGATTTTTGGTTGGATACAACGACTGAGTTGAATGAATTTCCTACTCTTTATTCAGGAGATCAAAATAGATGGGCACTAATAGTAGACGGAAAGGAAAGCAGATTTCTTAAAACTCCAGCAGCAGTAATGGATGATAACACCGCAATTTTAAATTTGACCATGAGTGCTCAGAATGATTCACTAACCGGAATATTAGAAACGCTATGCACAGGTGTATTTAAAGAATCATTCACAGGTTTTATGGAGTACTATTCGAAATCAGAGTATGATCAATATTTCAAAGATGTAGTGGGGTCTTACTTTTATCAGGTAGCAAATGTGAAAGAGATAAACACCTTCAAAGGATTAACTGCAGAAGAAAGTTTTCGACAGAATATTTCATTCAATTATATTCAACCGACAAGTGAGTATACATTCTTTAAATATTCAAGCAGTATAACCTTGGCATTTAATCTTTTCTATATTGTACTTCCCTTCGATGAAGAACGTCAGTTTGATTATATATTTCCGTTTAAGTTTGTTCTAAAGGGCAGAGAATTGCTAAAAGCTCCCTGGAATTATGCATTGATAAAAAACTGTCCGGAAAGTGATTCGGTGATAAATAAGTATTTTACATTCAAACAGATATTTGAAGAATTCAAAGATTCAGTTATTGTCAGCTGGGAGTACGCATTAAAAGAAAACTTTCTAACAAAGGAGGATTATAAACTATTTAATGATGATGTTTTAAAAATTGAAGAAATGATAAAATGGCAGATCGATTTTCAGAAGACACTTGATTCCAAAAGTTTTTTTTCAACTTTAGCCTCCTATTTTGGGGTGAATCAAGACTCTACGATGAATAATAAGGAATTCATTCCTCCCCGTTATTTGAATAGTCTAAGTATTTCCCCTAGTATTCAGAAACAAATAACTGGTGTGATTGTAGAATATATAGACGCAATAAATGAAGGTGACGCAATAAGAGCACTGGCTGTCTTACACAAGGAAAATGCTGAAAGACGATCTATTAATAGAGGTATGGCAAGGAAAATAAAATCTGTGGGAATCACCTTGAAAGTAGAAAATATCACGACAATTGATTTAGTATACGATTATGCTATTGTAACATACACAATCGTAATGGAAATGGAGAAGAATTCAACAACCAATCCAATTCGATTTGACTATGTGTCAATTCTCTATAAATCAGACCATGAATGGAAAATATTTAGCAGCCATGTTAAAAATTATATAGACAATTGTGCGTTGTACTCAAGTGTTGCCCGGCTTTATTACAACAATAACGATTATCATAAAGCTCTCGTAATATATGATTTAACGATGGCAAATGATTCAACTTGCACATCAGCATTCGGAAGTACTGGGTGGATTTATTACTTAAAGGGGGATTTCAATAATTGTATAAAATACTCATCAAAGGCAGTAAAGTTAGATAAATCAGCATTATATGCCCATTATAACATTGCCCTTAGCTATCTCTGTCTAGGTGAATTGGAAAAAGCAAAATCAAAGTATAGCGAAACAATAAAGCTTAATAAGGATTTAAATCAGAAAATTC
>CAZLJI010000575.1:0-2162 GCA_964559565.1 uncultured Ignavibacteriaceae bacterium
AAAGTAATTTTCTGGGGAGCTCATCCAAAAAATAATTTAAGAACTCAATCCACATTTCTCGAAGTACAGAAAAAAGATGAAGATAAATGGATAACTATTTTTAATGATAACGATCCCTGCACAATCTATGAGTGGAAGAGAGATTTTATTGCTAACTCGAAAATTACAATCACCTCGAATATACCGGCAGACACAAATACCGGAGAGTACAGGATTTGTCACTTCGGCGATTCCCGCGACATTTCGGGCACAATCAAACCTTACACAGGTATATCCAGCACATTTAAAATCGGTGAATCATCAGCAGTTAATGAAATTAATTTTAAGAATTCTTTTGGCAAGCAAGTTGAATTATGGTTTTATCATCCGAATGACTGGCTAAGGTGGAGTGCATACTCAAGGCATGATTTGAAGAAGGATGAACAATTTACATGGAAAGTTCCTTCAGGCTGGGGAAAGGTTCAAGTTCGGTTTACTGGTCCCGGAAAATGGAAAACTATTTCCGGTGGTGAATCAATAATTATAAAAGCTAATGGTGAGATTGAAAATGTAACTTAGTAAATCACGCTCATTCAGGGTGTCATTCCGGCGACCCCACCCTTGTGGGGGAGTCCGGAATCCTGATATTATTTTTATTTGTCAGATTCTGGACAACCTGCCTGCCGGACAGGCAGGGCCAGAATGACAAAAGATTATTCTGACTAATATTATTTCTTAAATACTAACTAAGGAGGCTGGCTTGATATCAACAGAAGCTAATTCTGGCTTTTTAAAAATCCGTTGGTGGGTAAGATTCTATTCTTACATTACTTTTACTGCGATTATTTATGGAATTGCAGCAGCACACATTCCAGCGATCATCGGAGATTCCTGGTCTTCATGTGAATCCTGTGATTGCAATTTCGTGTGTGTTCTTGTATTCCATCTTTATGAAGTTCCTCTTGTAGCCTTTAATACTTTCTTTGCATGGTACGGGTTGAAACGATTTTCTGTTGTAACAATTCACAACTACAATTCACTTTTAACATTTGCAATCGTTTCAAACCTGGCTTTCTTAACATTCGAGTCAATACTACTTTTAGATAATGTTAAAAATAATGCCCCAGCATGGGAAAGTATTGCATTGAGTTCTGTTGCCTTAATTCTAGTTGGCGGTTCAGGATTTGGACTATTCGTAAAGCAGAAATTAATTTCATTCATCTATCACGCAGATAAAGTTTAAGGAGGACATTTAATGGATTGTGAAATCAAAAAAGCATCAGATGGTTTCTATCATCCGGAAACAGAGGAACAAATAATTTGTCTGGTTAAAAAAGCTTATGATGAAGGTTTGCAAATTCGTGTAAGAGGAGCTACGCATTCAATTGCACACGCTATCTACACAGATCCGGGAAGAGATAAAAAGCATGTTCCCAATAAAATATCTGTTGAAGAACCGCCTGAAGGTCCGAACATTAATATTATGCTTGATAAATACAGAAAGCTGGTTTGGGAAGATGAACAAAACGGAATCGTAGTTGTTGATTCAGGAATTCATTTGAATGTCGATCCGCACGATCCAACCGGAACATCAACAAAAGAAAACGGATTGCTTTACCAGATTTTTCAAAAAGGTTTTGCCTTTAGCGATCTTGGTGGAATAACTCAGCAAACTGTTAGCGGTTTTTTGATGACTGGTTCTGCGGGCGGCTCAATGATGTACGATCTCGCAGAAAATATTTTGGGATTTAAAATAGTCGACGGAACAGGTGACTGCAAATGGGTCAATAAGGACGATGAAATATTTCCTGCTATTTCGCTTTCACTTGGTCTGCTGGGAATAATTACAAAAGTTCGATTCAAATTTGTCAAGACGTACAATATATATGGTCAGGAAATCACAACTCCCGCTAGTTTGAAAGAATGCCCGATTGATTTATTTGGTCCCGGCAGAGAAGGTAAACCAAGTATGAGAACTTTTCTTGAGAAAACTCCTTACACAAGAATTTTATGGTGGCCACAAAATAAAGTTGAGAGGATTGTAATTTGGCAGGCAGCGAGAGGTGATGATCTTCCATTGCTTGATCCGGTGACTTATGTTCTCTTTGGTGATCTGCCGTTCATAAATAAAATTCAGCAGCTGGCTGGAGCAATACTTTTTACACTTTTAGGTAACAAAGGCT
>CAZLJI010000576.1:0-2160 GCA_964559565.1 uncultured Ignavibacteriaceae bacterium
CTCTTCAACAAGGTCAACAATTCCATCAGAAAACATTTCAGTGTGAATGCCAAGATTTTTTCTATCATGTAAATACTTCATCACAGAATCAGGAATGGCGCCAATCCCCATCTGCAAGGTGGATCCGTCTTCAATTAATTCGGCTGTGTTTTTTCCAATAGTATCATATACCTTAAGCATTTCTTCGCTGGTATTAGGATCAACCTGGGGCAGCTCCGAGATCGCTTCTGTATTTTCGACAATATGATGAATTTTATTGATATGGATAAAGCTGTCCCCAAGACTGCGCGGCATTTCGCTATTGATCTGAGCAATAACAATCTTAGCTTTTTCCGCTGCAGTTTTAATTGTACCCACATCAACTCCGTAGCTGCAGAAACCATGCTCATCCGGAGGAGATACATTGAGTAAAGCTATATCTACAGGTATGATATTTCTTTTAAAAAGAAGCGGAACTTCAGAAAGGAAAATCGGAATAAATTCAGCTCTCCCTTCGTGCACAGCCTTTCGAACATTAGCTCCCGTAAAGAAAGCTTTATGCTTGAAGTGCTTTTCCATTCCCGGATTCACGTAAGGTAGTTCACCAACAATTAAGATGTGATAAATTGTAACATTTTCTAGTTCATCTTTTCTTCTTACCATTGCACGAACCAATTCAAGAGGCACAGCACATCCGGGTTGAATAACAATGTTATCGCCTGACTTGATCTTTTTTACAGCTTCATCTGAAGTAGTCAACTTCTTACTATAAATATTATAGAGATTAGCGGGTAAATTCTTTTTTCTTATTTCTTCCACAGTTAGCATAAATTTTATTTTTTCTTTTACTGGATGATATCCACTAAAACATCATCAGTAGTTTTAATTAGTTGAAAATACGTGGAGCTTTTTGTAAACCACTTCAAACGATTCAGCAATTGATTCATTAGTACAGATTCCGTTGTAAGTGCATACTCCTTTTGCTAGTCCATCATCACCGAGCAATGCCGGAGTTAAACCATTATCTGCAATATCGTGAACATAATCAAGAACTGCATTATTCAAACCGTAACTTGCAGTGCGGGCAACAAGTGATGGCATATTTGGGACACAATAATGAATTACATTGTGCATTGTATAAACGGGATCTGAAATTGTAGTTACTCTGCTTGTTTCTACACATCCACCCTGATCAATCGAAACATCAACAATGACTGCACCTTTCTTCATTTCCTTAACCATCTGTTCAGTTACAAGGTGCGGAGCTTTTTCTCCTTTTATTAAAACTGCACCAACAAGAACATCTGCAAATTTCACACCACGGGAGATGGTATACGGGTTAGCCATAACGGTAGTAACTCCTCTGTGAAATTCAGTTTCTATTTGTCTTAGTCGCGATAAATCTCTATCAATTACTATCACCTGTGCACCTCTTCCTAAAGCCGCTCTTGCAGCAGTAATTCCTACAACGCCAGCGCCTAAAATTACAACCGCAGCAGGTGCAACTCCTGTAATTCCACCGATTAAAATTCCTCTGCCGCTTTTTGTGAAGCTCTCAAGGTAACGCTCAGCCACTTGAATTGCGAGCGGACCTGCTATTTCACTCATCGAATGCAGGATTGGTAAACGTGAGTCACGCTCAATTAATTCAAAACCTATGGATGTTATTTTTTTATTAAGAAGTTTTTCAAGAAGATTTTTTTTACCCATTGTAAGAAGGAGAAAAGAGAAGAGTATCTGATTATCTACAAGTAAATCAGCTTCTTCTTCTGTGACCGGAGCAACTTTAAGAATCATTTCAGCTCTGCCAAATGCCTCCTCTTTACTATATACGATTGTTGCACCTACTTCACGATATTCCTGATCTGTAAAGTGGCTAGCTTCGCCTGCACCATTCTGAAAATAGACTGTGTGACCAGACCTGATAAGTGAGTCAACACCAGCAGGTGTAAGTGGTACTCGCTTTTCTTCCCAGCGAGTTTCGGTTGGTATTCCAATTCTCATTTAAGTATTCACTTTTTGTTTTCAAAACTACCCATTAGCAAAAATAGATGCAACCAAAATCGGTTGTACCAATTAAAAAACAGGCGTAAGTGGCGGTTTTTTTTTGAGAACATTGATTACATCCTTAGCTGCAAGTTCTGCCATTCCATTCCTCGCTTCTTGAGTTGCACTTCCTAA
>CAZLJI010000577.1:0-2160 GCA_964559565.1 uncultured Ignavibacteriaceae bacterium
AACCAACACTGACAGCAACTATACCATGTGTTCCCTCACCGGGATAATCTGTTAGTGTGGTCCAGATATCTCCGCTAAATCCTTGTGCGACGATAATTTTTAAAGTGTCATAATCCGATTTTTGTAAAGCATCAGTAACTTTTAACTCAACAAAATAGTCACCGGGCATGTCAACAAGATATGATGCAAATACTGAAGTTGGATTTGTGATTTGAGTATTAGCGCCTTGCGGTGCTTGAAGAACACTCCATAAGTATGTAAGTTGTTCACCAAAAGAACTTGAACCATCCAGGGAAACAACCTCGCCAGCATTTGCGTTTTGATCTCGACCTGCTATTGCTCCTAAATAGCTCGCTTCTACACTGTGTACATTGTAGAAGGGACCATTTCCATCAACACGATTATAAGCAAGTTCGAACGTATAAATACCCGGTTTGTCTGCTATGAAATAGGATTTGTTCCAATCTATTTCGATAAATTCAGCGTTACTCTCTGAAGGCTTTTCCCTAAATCTCCATCCTTTTATATTCGCATCTGATGCGTACCGAATATTACAGTAAAAAGTTGAACCGTGAGCAGCAATTTCTGGTTCTATATAAGTAACAACATCTAAATTTAATTCGTCCTCATCATCACACGACAGAAATCCAGTTGTCATAAAATAAATTGACGATAAAAGAAACAATCTGATTAAAAAAATTTTCACTTAATTCACCTTGGATTTGTTTTTACTTTGAAAAATAACTTTACGGGGATAGTAATGCATCACGTATTTGCGTGATTTTGCAAAATCGGGTAAAGAGATGATATCTTTAGCCGGTTACTTGGCTTAATGTTATAATGTAAATGAAGTAAAAAAATGAGGGGGTTTTACTTCCTGGTAAAAGATGTCATCTCTCCCAGAGTTATTTTTCTTTTGATTTAAAGCTTATGCTTTCAGAGAAGTTTTTCCCTTATTGCTTTGGAGATTGCACTGCTGCGGGAGTGGACTTCCAGCTTTGCGTAAATGTTGCGAATGTGTGAATCAACTGTGTGGTGACTGAGGAATATTTTTTCAGCAATTTGTTTTTTATTTAAGCCATCAATTAAAAGGCTTAAAATTTCTTTTTCTCTTTCCGAAAGATCATAGCCATCTGATTTAATATTCTGATCTCTAAACATATTCAACACTTTCTTTGCGATATGCGAGTTCATCGGGGCACCGCCGTTCATTACTTCATTAATGGAGGCTACAATTCTGTCTGAAGATAAATCCTTCAGCAGATAGCCAGAAGCGCCTGCACAAATAGCATTAAAAACGTTTTCATCATCATCGTGAATGGTTATGATAATTATTTTTGAAGACAGAGATAATTTTTTTAACTCGGGAATTAATTCGATGCCACTCATCCCCGGGAGACCAATATCAAGAAGAATGATATCAGGTACAAGTTCTTCTTTTTCGATAAAATCAAGAGCAGCTTCACCTGAACTGAATGTATAATTACAGTTTATGTCACTGCTCTTGTTTATAGCCTCCTTGAGCGAATCACGGAGAAGGTCGTTGTCTTCAATTATTATTACGTCTATTCTATTTGTCATTTAAATTGCATTTTATATGGAGTTCAAAATAGATCATTGAACAGCGGCGTTCAATCACGCATTTGCGTGATATTAACAATTAATTCAAGGATAGTTCCCTTTCCGGGATTGCTTTCAAACTTTAGATCGGCATTTATTTCATTCGCACGCGAACTGATATTCTTCAGACCATTCCCCTTTGAACCAATAGATGTATCGAATCCTTTTCCGTCATCTTTTATGGAAAGAAATATCGTGTTATTAGAAAGCTTGAATTTAATGCTCACGTTTTTCGCTCCAGAATGCTTTACAATATTATTCAGCGTTTCTTTATAAATGAAGAATAAATTTCTTTTCGTTTCGGGGAGAAGATTGATATCAGAAACATCTTCGGAATAATCAAAATTCAGAATGAATTTTCCTGTAGTGTTGTCTGCAACTTCTTGCATTTTTGCGATAAGATCTTTCACTCTATCAGAAGAAGGATTTGTAAGCCATACAATATCACGGATTGCCTGAGTAGATCCCCTGGCAACTTTGTGAATATGATTTATTTTTTCCGATGCTTCTTTATTTATCTTTTCATCTTTCTGAATTAAT
>CAZLJI010000578.1:0-2158 GCA_964559565.1 uncultured Ignavibacteriaceae bacterium
TGCTCATGCTCTCAAAAGCTCCGTTTGTCATTGTGTTTTCCTTTGAGAATTCAACAAATCTTGCTAAGAAAAGTATCCAGTTTGATATCTTATCAAATTCTATCGAACCAGAATGCTGTCTGAATTCAACCGTTCTGTGTCTCCAGTAAGCTTGTGTGTTTAGTTTGTAATATCTGTTTTCCCTTGTTATTGCTCTTTCTATTTCCTTTAATGTGGTTGCTCTGTTTATTTTGTTTTCATATCCTGTAACTTTCATGCTTTTGCAGAAATTGTTGTTATTCTTTCTTCTGCTTTCCGGCAGGAAAGAATCTATCGAATCTTCTATCTTTGCATAATTTTTATAAAGGTTTTTCCAAGTGTTTAATCCAAATCCATCAGCATCGAAGTGTATGTGCAATCCGCAGCTTTTGTTTATTTTAGCGTTTAAGCTTTTCAAAACTCTGCAAACAGTCTGAAGCTGATTCAATCCGTTCTGTCCGTTCAATATCGGGCTTACAAGTTCGAAAGTGTTGAATCCGTTTAAGGAACCGTCCGAAACAACCTTCCAATAATTTCTTGTTTCGTGGTTGTAGCCTTCAGCTTCTGTTCTTATTCCGGCTTCGTTAAGCTTTCTTTTCAATTCCATCTTATCAACATTGTGGGCTTCTATTTCAACTCCGAAGTTTCTGTTAAAAGAGAAGTTGAATTCGGTTCTTCTTGTAACCAATTCTGCAACTCCATCATTATTCTGTCTGCCAACTCCGTAAGTTTTAGCATAAACATTCTGAACAAATCCGTATCCAACTCCCATCAATGTGGCTACCTGGACTCTGGTTAATCCTAATTCAAAGAGTGCCTTCATTTTGGCTGTCTTTGTAAGGTTGCTGTTTAGTATTTCTTGCTGTGTCATTGTGCTAATTCCTTTATATTCAATAAGTTATAATCAACTTTAATTTCATGTCTAACTTAACACTATAACTCTTGCAAGTCAAGTTATATCTTCTTTATTTTCAAATATTTAAGAAGATTATATTAAATATTTTTGGCACAGTATATGATGACAAAAAGGGGATTTTGCATCCCCTTTAACTAAATTGGTATTTTTGAATTTTTTACTTGTTCTGGTTGGTTTGTTCGAACATGCTGATTTGTTTCTTTGTGGCGATTTCTCCCCGAAGTTCTTTAAGAAGTTTTGATGCTGAGTCCTTGCTCATTCCACTGACATATACTACATAGTTCGGATCTGAATGAACTTTGTTTGTTTTAATCAGCCATCGCTTAAGAGCATCTTTGAAGTTTCTTTTCTGTGGAATATAGATGCAAAATCCTCCGCATTCTTTTATCAATTGCCGCACAACATGAATATTTGTCAGATCACTCACAAGTTTTATGGTCCCGACTGATTCCAAATCTTCGGATGTTATCTCATCTACGAAATCTGTACTATCCATTTCTCCCCCGCTATTATATAATTATTTTGTATTATTTATTTGATTAACTTTTGCATTGCATTTTTGTACTCTTCGAAAGTTCTAACTACAAAAGCATGTCCTCCTGATTCAATAATTTTACTTATATTATAATCTTGAAGTTCGGTGACGACTCCTTTCTGACCATCCTTAACTTCGAAAGCAACGAATTTACCATTGATGCAACTTAGAATATCCGGAACACCGTTCCTATTCCCAAGTATAATCTTAATGGAATAGTGCCTGTTTTGTTTGAGGTCTTTTAAAATTTTTGATTGAAGTTTAGCTTCCATCAGGTTAAAACTATCGTTAGCATTATTATGCAATACACAATGATTGCACCAAAGAATATCATTGAACCTATTAAAAGTCTATCTTTAGTTATTTCTGTCATATTTTCACCATTTAATTAATTGACCTTTGAAAGGAAAACCATGTGCAGTTTTGAACCAACTTTGCATATCTGTAAGTTTTTCAAACCCATCAGCTATTGCCATAGATTCCATCCCGATATAATCAATGGGTTTTCCATTTATATAAACTGTAAGATGTTCATAAATTTGTAGACCGACATTTCTCATTGAAATATCCATTTCAATTTCATGCACTTCTTTGCATAAAGTATAGCAGTGCGCAGCTGTTCCATCAGGATAAATTTCGATGTATTTTCTGAATGTTATTTGTTTTTGGAAAGCTGCAGTGAGCAGATT
>CAZLJI010000579.1:0-2157 GCA_964559565.1 uncultured Ignavibacteriaceae bacterium
CACTAGCATCAGTTAATGAAAGAATTTTAACTGGAAACTTCGATCCAAAATTCCAACGGTCGTGAAAATCTGGAATTGAATCCCAGACAAGACTCAATCCACACGAATAAATTGTATCCCATTCAGGTGATGTTTCAAGTGCCTTGTATCCAAATTCCCAGTAAATAGTATCTTGAGTAGTTGGGAAAGGAAGTGAGAATGCCTGAGTTAGTTCATTCATTGACAATGGATGCTGAAATGAGAACGTATCCACTAAAACCATTTCACCAAATCTTCCCGCTACATTGTAACCGCCAGCTTCCGCAGGACCGCCAGCCATAAACATTTTGTAATAACCGGTTTGTCCAACAAATAATGATTCCGGACCTTCTACCCAAATGTTTACTGCAGTATCTCTCTCAACAGTATGACAGACACAGCCATAGCCGTTAAGCTCGGTGCAGCCAATAAGATTTATTTCATCTATGTTAGCAATCACCACGATTGAAACAAACGATAAAAACAGTAATGCTAGTATGTAATTTACTTTCATCCTTGAGGGTTTATTAATTGGTGGCAAAGATATGAAAAAATGATTATTAAAAGCGACTCAGTTTTTTCTGAGCCGCAATAGATTTATTTAAGAAGGATCATCTTTTTTGTTTGAACAAAATTACCTGCTTGTAATTTGTAGAAATATATTCCGCTTGGTAATTCCTTGATTCCGGACAAGCCGGAGTGACTGTTGAACTCAACTTCATAACTCCCAGCGGGTTTTTCTTCAGTAACCAGTGTTGCGATTTCGTTTCCGAGAATATCATAAACTTTTAATGTAATAAAACTTCTTTCGGGAACTTGATAACGAATTGTTGTGGAAGGGTTGAAGGGATTGGGATAATTCTGCTCTAATGAAAATTCTATTGGTGCATCTACCTCAACTTCAATAATATCTGAATAAGTAAACGAACCATCAAAATCAACTTGCTTTAATCTGTATTGATAAACTCCCGGTTCAACATTTCTATCAGTGAAAGAATAACTCTTTGGTTCTGTTGAAGTTCCATTTCCTGAAACAAAGCCAATCGTTTCAAAATTGTTATCTTTAGATTTTCGCTCGATCTTAAATCCCTGGTTGTTCGTTTCGGTGGCAGTCATCCAACAAAGTTCGATACCGTTAGAAAATACGGAAACAGTAAATGAAATTATCTCAACAGGAATCCCGGCATTTGTCGTTTTCATTATGGTTCCACCCTGACCAGCAACCCATCCTGTACTAGCATCGATGAAATGTATTGAATTTAAGCCATTATTAGTTCCGATATGTTGATCTAACCAATTAATCCCGCCATTGGAAGTACGAATTAGTTTTGCAGTAAAATTATTCCAATCAGATCCTACAGCCCATCCATCATTTTCATCAACAAAGGAAATTGAGATTATGACAGTTGCATCCGTTAGATGACTTTGCCAATTCGCTCCGCCATCAGTAGTTCTAATAATTTTTCCCTCATAGCCTGCAGCCCAACCAACATTTTCATTTATAAAATAAACTGATCTTAAGGCATATTCCAGTTGACTCTCTTGAGTTTCCCAACTTATTCCTCCATCTGTTGTTTTGATAACTAGTCCTGAATCGCCAACTACCCATCCAATAAACTGATCAACAAAAAATAGATCTAGTAAATGTTGATTCGTTCCCGGACTAAGATTAAACCAATTTTCGCCGCTATTAGTTGTCTTAAGTAATGTGCCACTTTCCCCAACAATCCATCCAGTAAATTGATTAATAAAGTGTACAGAAATCAATTGTTTATCACCAATTATCTGGGTGGACCAGTATAATCCACCGTTGGTTGTTCGATATACTAAACCTTGCCAGAAATCCGAATCCACTCCGACAATCCAACCATTAACAGTGTCGGCAAAAAAAACTGAAGTTACCATACTGCTTGGATCCGTAAATTGTCTTTCCCACGTTAGTCCGCTATTTGTAGTTCTGATACAAATAGCATTATCGATACTGTGATTCCCAACAGCCCAACCTTAATTTGAATTTGAGAAACAAATAGAATATATATCAAAATACTCTCCGGATGATTGAGGAAGCCAATTTATTCCTCCGTCAGTAGTTTTTAATGTAGTTCCGTAATAACCCACAATCAAACCATTATTCAAATC
>CAZLJI010000580.1:0-2153 GCA_964559565.1 uncultured Ignavibacteriaceae bacterium
ATTCAGGAGTATTCCAAAATCGTTCACCGTTGCTTCTGCTTTAGCTTCTGTTGATAAGTAGCTTAGTTTTGAAGTAACATCTTTAATTGTATAACCAATGCTTAGTTGAACATAATAATCAAGGCCTAAACCAAACGAATAAGCATTGTAGTAATCAGTTCCTCCCAATTCACCATAATCAAATTCAGGATTTGAATATCCGAATCCAAAGCTTAATGGAAAACCAATTAATTCTTTAAAATTATATCCCGCATTAAATGCAATTCCTTTTAATTCAAAATCCGAATTGAAAGCTGGAAGCCATTCTAGCTTTGATGGATAAAAAATAAATGAAAGATTATTTGTTCGGCTTGTGTAACCTAATTGTGCTGGATTCCAAAGAAATCCAAATGGATCTTCTGTAGGTAAAGCTGTTCCAGTTGAGCCCATTGCACTTTGTGATGGTGATGGATTCAATAATAAAAATGGAACTGCTGCTTCGCCCTGTGCAAGGCTTGTAGTTGAAAATAAATTGAATAGAAACAGGATGGTTAAAAAGGATGTAGTTTTCATCTGGATTCTCCTAGAAAATTTTTGAATCGAACTACTCAAACCTACTTCTCAAAGAAGTACGTGTCAATCCCAAAATTGTTCGAAACTCAAAGATGTATTATGACTTGAATTGCAGTTAGGTCTGCTACTTTACTTTAAGCTTTTTAATTACTTTGCTTCCTATCCAAAACAAAAAGACAATGGTTACTAATCCAGCCATTACAGGTAGCAAAATAGCAAGCAAAGACAAGCCAAAAGAAGATCCTGCTTCGACAGTAGAAAGAATTGGATTTGCTAAACCGCCTGTAGTCGTTGTTGAAGCTGCCCGAGTTAATGTCGTTCCGGTTTGCACTATTCCTGCGGCGCCGCTTCCTGCGATAATTGCTAAAGCCCATTTTGCAAGTGGCGGTAATCCGCTGACAACTGCAACCATCAAGATTGCACCTGCAACGAATGCAGCGGGTGTTGCAATTGAATCAAGTAAGTTATCAAACCATGGAATATAGTAAGCAGCTATTTCAAAAATTGTAGCGATTCCGAATGCAATTAAAGCTGGATAAGTTCCAATCCATTCGAATGATGGAGAAAGAGGAAGGTAGCCGGTGATTGAAGCAACGCTTGCAACAAGGAACGGAATAAAAATCCTGAATCCGGTTGCAGCACTAAGTCCGATTCCCAAAAGTATTGAAGTGATTGTTTCCAAATATGCTTTTTAAAAATTTAACTCAATATGGTCCGCTGCCTTCACGGTCTCTGTCTTCATAAGAACACTCTCCAAGTTCAATGTGACCTTTGTACTGCTCTTCGACTGTTTGTTTGTAATGCTCTTCAAGCGAATGACAGATTTCAGGTCTCTCGAGCCATTTTCCCTTTTCTGAAAGACAATATTTCTTGTCAATCGGAATTTCTTTCTTCTGATAGCAGGCGAATAGCTCAACATCTTCAGACAAAATGTTGTTTTGACTCAGGTATTCAACCAAACCACATATAGTATCAGAGAAGTAGTGGTTGACAAGATTATCATCGCGTTCAATTATTCTGACTTTAGCGATATAAGTGTATGGAATGCTGTCATCATATTTTGAAGTTGGTCCGATAAACTTTTTTATAATCCCCATTTCATTTATCCTTTAATAATTCAGTCAAAACGTAAATAAAAATTCTGTATTCGTCAATAGTGTTCAGTTATTTAATTGGCAATTATTTTATCTTTGCATTGAACTAAAATTTAGTCTTACTAAAAAGTGAAAAATCAAACAAATCATCCAGTAATCAGTGTTGATGAAATTGTCCGCCCAACGAGAGTTGAAGTTGATCTAAAAATTCTTGCTGAGAATTTCAAAGAGATAAAATCTCACGTTGGAATAGCTAAAGTAATGCCTGTCCTAAAAGCTAATGCTTATGGACACGGACTTGTTCGTGTTGCTCAGTTGTATGAAGAACTGAAAGCTGATTATCTCGGAGTGGCTGTTGTTGAAGAAGGAATACTGCTTCGTGAAATGGGAATTAAAATGCCAATTCTTGTTTTAGGTGGCGTTTGGGGAAATCAGATCCCGCTTTTCTTAAAGCATAATCTTACAATTACTGCTTCGTCAATTGATAAATTAAAACAGATTGATGAA
>CAZLJI010000581.1:0-2151 GCA_964559565.1 uncultured Ignavibacteriaceae bacterium
GGCTTCCCCATTGACGGAAGTTTGAAAGTTCTTCCATAGTGTAGTTTCCGGTCGATCTTTTTCTGGGATTCTCTCCAGCGTAGCTGCCAAAAGGATACCAAGAGTAATGCTCTCCTGACTTACCAGAAGGAATTTCAAAAATTGTGATTGTAGCCTTAAGTTTATTGTTTAGATACTTTGTACCGGTCAGGCTGGACTTGAGTAGTTTGTCTTCATTATACAAGGAAACTCGTGCCCAATCTTCATTCAGATCTATTGTAAATTCTGGTAAAGTTTCATCATCTAAAATTCCAGCGGGAATCTGTGGTTGAATAATAACCCAACTAAAATCTTTAATTTCCTGTTTTACAAAATTATTAAACACGTTTTTTGAGCTGAAATATTTCTTGCTATTTGGATAGAAATAAAAAGTATCGGATTGATTTACAACATTAAAATCGGTTTTGCCAGATATTTCTGTAACGATGAAATCAGTGTAAATTTTTTCAATGATCTGCGTCGATGTGTTCTTATTTTTTACGAATTTGCTAATTGATCTGTAAACAAGACCTGCGGTTGTATCAAACACTTCGTAAATCGAGAGTCGCTCAAGGTTTAATATATCTTTGGTCAGAAAACTTTCCTGCACAAAAACAAAATTCCGGTTTTCCTTCGCAGCCCATTGAGCACTTAGATTTCCGTTCAGCGATTTATCAATTAAATATAAGCGGAGTTCATCATCATAAATTGCAAAACGGTTTAAAAGAGGATCGGAATATTCCAGAAGAACAGAATAGTAATATTTATTGTTTATGTAACCACTGTCAATTCTAATGTTGTTGAAATCTTTCCTGCTGATTAAATCTGCATCAACAAATCCTTTCAACTCAACATTGACTTCAGGGTTTCTATTAAGTGCTTGTAAAATTAATTCACGAAGTTTTGCGCTATTTAATTTTTCATCGCCTGAACTACAGGACAAAAATGCAATTGTAGTGATTGTTAAAATGGATAAAAGCAACTTTTTCATCATTTATTCTCTCTGATTGAGATCAAAAATAATAATTATTTTTGAAATATTTTTTTGATGAGGTATATTTCTGTAAGTATTCAATTAAGTATTCTTTAATATTCGAATGATTTCCTTTGAATAGAGTTTTCTTGCTCATCTCCTGCTTCATTATTTTCTATACAGGTCTTTTCGGACAAAACGTTGAGATTCCCCCGTTGGCACTGTCAGGTATAAGCTTTAAGTTGAAAGGAGAGGGATATTCTGACAGTCTCAAATTTTTTGAAATACAATTTGTAAAAGATCGTACAGCGGAGAACTTTAAGATAAATATGTCCGAAGGTTCATTCGACACAACACTCACAATTCACAACTCAGGAAATTATAGAGTAGTCTTTTCTGGAATTGAAAGAGAAGAAACCATCGTGAATGTTATCCCCGGAATTTTAAGCATCATCCCACCGCTTCTGGCAATTGCTCTTGCGTTAATATTCAGGCAGGTTGTGGTTTCTTTGATTCTTGGAATTTACTCCGGCGCTTTTTTTATTTATGGCTTCGATCCTCTTACAGCATTATTAAGATTGATTGATAAATATGTGATCGAAGCGGTCAGTGATGTTTCTCATACACAGATAATTGTTTTTACTTTACTTTTTGGCGGTGTGATTGGTTTGATTTCCCGATGTGGCGGAACAACCGGCATTGCAAATTCAATTTCCAAGCTTGCACGAACAAGGAAATCCGGAATGCTTACAGCCTGGCTTTCTGGGTTAATAATCTTTTTTGATGATTATGCGAATGCGCTCATTGTTGGCAACCTGATGCGCCCAATAACCGATAAGTTGAAAATTTCCCGCGAAAAACTTTCCTTTATTGTTGACGCAACCTCCGCACCTGTTGCGAGTATTTTTATTGTTTCTTCGTGGATTGGCTATGAAGTTGGATTAATTCAGGATGGACTAAATGCAATTGGTTCACCATTGAATGCTTACTCAGTTTTTCTTGATACGATAATTTTTCGTTTCTATCCAATTGCAATGCTTGTCTTTGTGTTTCTTATATCAATTACAAACAGAGATTTTGGTTCCATGTTGAAGGCTGAAAGGAGAGCAGTTAAAGAAGGAAAAGTCTCTGCAGTTTCATTTACGACATCTGAATTTACT
>CAZLJI010000582.1:0-2150 GCA_964559565.1 uncultured Ignavibacteriaceae bacterium
AGAGGAAGATGTTGAATTTGCTGACAAGTCTGAGTTGAGGAATATATTGGTCGATATTGAAACAGAGGTTATCAGCCTTATCGGTTCCTATAAATTGGGAAATGTGATCAAAAAGGGAGTTTCGGTGGTTATTGCAGGGAAACCAAATGCAGGAAAATCTACTTTGCTTAATTGCATCCTTCAGGAAGAAAGAGCTATAATCTCAAGCATTCCGGGTACCACAAGAGACTATATTGAGGATACTATAAATATTGATGGTGTTTTGTTCAGATTTGCAGATACAGCGGGTTTGACTGACAGTAAGGATTTGTTGGAAAAGGAAGGAATTAAGAAAACCAGAGATAAAATTCTAAAAGCAGATGTAGTTATTTATTTATTTGATGCAGAAAAAGTTACTGTTGAGAAGGTGTTATTGGAGATCAACGATCTTCAACTTGATATACCATGTTTGTTTGCAGCGAATAAGATGGATAAAATTACGGAATCGGAGAAAGAAAAGAAAAAAGCCATATTGAAAAAGCATCTTAATCCCTTGGTATTTATTTCATCTAAATTCCATGAGAATATTGAAGGCTTGAAAGCGGAGTTAATTTCAATGCTTCATTTTGATCAGCTTTCAGGAGATCAAACCTTGGTTACCAATGTACGACATTTTAATGTTTTACGTGGTATTATGGATCAAATTCATCATATTGAGCAGGGTTTGAATGATAATTTGTCCGGAGAGTTGATTGCTCTTGACCTACGTCATATAACGGAATTAATAGGAGAGATAACCGGTGCAGTATGCAATGAAGACATACTTAATGAAATTTTCAGCCGCTTCTGTATAGGGAAATAGCACTTTTACTTAATCTATTTTCGTTTAATGAACAACTATCTCTTCAATTACCTCTTTATTCATTTTTCGGTTGATTAAACCAATTAATCTGCTTTTAATGAACATCAATTCCTGCCTGGCTACTGCAGATTTTACTTCCACATGTAAAGTTTTTTTTTCAATATATAGGTTTGTAGTATGTTTACAGATCATTTTGCCCGCAATTTCTTCCCATGATTCTGTAATGTTTTTTTCATCAAACTTATAACGCAGGTTATAATGATCAATGAAGTCATCAATGATATTACCTAATATCTTTTCCTTATTTTTCATATAAAAGCAGGGATTTTTAATCCCTGCGTTAATGTTTATTTGACCAAAGTTACTTTATGCAATAATACTTTGTCTTTAAGGAATGTTTGTAAAAAGTAAATTCCTTCAGGGTTATCGGAAAAGTCAATTTCGATGTTGTTAGTTTTTATAATACCTGGATGAATTTCCTTTACGATTTTTCCTAATGCGTCAATTACCAAAATATTAATTTCCTGCTCCTGAGAAAGTTTAATAGTAAAAGTGAACAGACCTGTGGTTGGGTTAGGATATATATTGAACTGTTCATTTGAAGATATATCTTTCACAGAAATGGTTGGGTCTCCCACTTTCAATGTTCTTACCACGGTCACTGCATCATTGCCTGAACCATCCTTGGCATCGTAACGTATCCAATACCAACCATGAGAATTTACATCCACATTCGTATAGGTTTGTATTTGAATGTCCTCATAATAGTTATCAGTAACTGTTGCTCCGGGATCGTTAACGGTCCCTCCCAAAGGAATATCAAGAGTATCAGATCCAATAAGAGTAATAACAGGAGCAACCGTATCAACAACATATACTTCTCTTTCCACGGCATCTGCATAATTACCGGTAAAATCGTAAGCAGTATATCTGACATAGTATGTATCCACTTTGCTGGTGTCAATGTGATGCTGAATCATAAGATTTTCGCTTACATCACCATCAATATTGTCGCTGACTATGGCGCCTTGTTCAAAGTAAGAGTGATAGACTGCTATAATTTGAGGATCATCTCCTGTCAAAGAAATAACCGGCCTGGTTTTATCAGGTGTAACAAAAACTGTCCGGATTTCTTCTTCTGCTTTATTTCCCTTGCTGTCTTCAACATTATATTTCACTTCATATTTCCCAACCTCATCAATATTAACATTTGAATTGGTGACAATTTGAGAAGTAAGTTCACCTTCAACAGCAACAAAAGCTTCAGCTCACTGATCAAAATATGTAAAACAGAGCTCAGTAAGTACAG
>CAZLJI010000583.1:0-2139 GCA_964559565.1 uncultured Ignavibacteriaceae bacterium
TTAAATATAAATAAGTATGAATCTGGATAAAAAGGAACTCGCAAAAAGAGGCGAAGACCTTGCAGCTAAAATACTTGCTGACAAAGGGTATGAAATTATTGAACGCAATTACAGATTCAGTCACGGAGAGATTGATATAATTGCAATTGATCCAAAAGATAAGTGCACGGTGTTTGTAGAAGTCAAGTCCCGACAAAATCTGGAATTTGGTGAACCGGAATATTCAATCACTAAAAACAAGCAAAAGCAAGTTAGAAAAATGGCTCAGCTATATCTCTATGATAAAGAAATAACCGAAATTGATTGCAGGTTTGATGTGTTTGCAATTTTGTTTGAAGATGTGAATAATCCTCAAGTCAATCATTATGAAAATGCTTTTTAATTGTTAGTCACGAATTACACGAATGAACACAAAATATTTTAATTTATAAACAAACCAGCACCTGGACCAACAGGCAATCCTAAAAGCATCCATACAATAAAGAGTAATACCCAGGCAATTAAAAAGAAGATAGAGTAAGGAAGCATCGTTGCGATTACTGTCCCAATGCCTGCTTTACTTTCATATTTGCTTACGAATGCCACGATTAAAGCAAAGTAAGACATCATCGGTGAGATGATGTTTGTAGTGCTGTCTCCAATTCTGTAAGCAGCCTGCACAAATTCCGGCGAATAACCAAGCAGCATAAACATTGGAATAAATCCAGGAGCCATTATCGCCCACTTTGCGGATGCACTTCCCATAAAAAGATTTATGATTGCAGATACAAGAATAAAACTTAACAGTAATGGAAGTGCACCAAGTCCCGATGCTTTTAACAGATCAGCACCTTCAATTGCAATTATCAATCCGATATTTGTCCAGTTAAAGTATGCAACAAACTGTGCAGCAAAGAAGACGAGAACCATATATACACCAAGTGACTCAATAGATTTTCCCATTCCTTTCATAACATCCGAGTCATTTTTAAAAGTCTTCGCACCAATTCCATAAGCAATACCCATTACTCCTGCTCCAATAAAAATAAATGCAACGATTCCTTTCATAAATGGAGAGTTTAATATGTCACCGGTATTAATATCGCGAAGGAAACCATTATCTGGAATGAGTCCTAAAAGAATTATGATTCCTAATCCGAGACCAGCTATGACTGCAAATAGCAATCCTTTTTTCTCGGCTTTAGTTAACGGATTTAGTTCTTCAGGTTGAGTTGAACCCTCATATTTACCCAATCGTGGCTCAACTAATTTTTCTGTTACCCAGGTTCCGACAGCCGCAATGATAAAAGTTGAAACGAACATAAAATAATAGTTGCAGGCAGCATTGACTACATATGATCGATCAATAATATGCGCTGCTTCTTCTGATAGACCTGCAAGTAAGGGGTCAATCGTTCCAAGTAAGAGATTTGCACTGTATCCACCTGAAACACCGGCAAATGCTGCTGCTAATCCTGCTAACGGATGTCTTCCAACCGCAAGAAAAATTACTGCTGCTAAGGGAACTAATAGAACATAACCAACTTCACTTGCTGTGTTGGATAAAATTCCTGCAAACACAATTACAAAAGTCAATAACTTTTTAGGAGCTTTAAGAACCAGAAGACGCAAGCCTGAGCCCATTAAACCACTTGATTCGGCAACGCCTATTCCCAGCATAGCAACAAGCACAGTCCCGAGTGGTGCGAAGCTGGTAAAGTTGGTAACCATTGTTACGAGTATGCGATGTAAGCCTTCAACTGTAAGAAGACTGACCGGCTTTATTATTTCACCCGTGGCTGGATGAGTAACTTCAAAATTGAATGCACTTACGATGCCGGAGATAATGATTATAGCAAATGCAAAGAGAGCAAATAATGTTGCAGGATGAGGTAAAGCATTTCCAACTTTTTCAATAATGTTTAAAAATTTATCAATAAACTTTTTCTTTTCAAGAATTTTAGAGCTCATTTAACACCTGTTATTTCAGTAATAAATAGTTGACTGTTGTATAAATATATTTTGATAAAATGAGGATAATTATGGTGAAAAAATCAATTAGATTAACCTCAATATGTCTGCTCCGAGCTTATTATCCAAACATTATCCAAAAAAAATTATCTGACGATGTGATTTAATTAATATTTGTCTGAATTTATA
>CAZLJI010000584.1:0-2136 GCA_964559565.1 uncultured Ignavibacteriaceae bacterium
ACTGAATCCGCAGTCGTGCAATTTATTTATAAGTTCTCCTTCAATATTAGACTGATAATATTCGAATGTAACAGATGGAAATTTTGAAACCAGTTCTGAATAGTAGTCTGTAAAGCTCTTATTCCCGTAAATACTTGTTTCTCTGAGTCCGAGGAGGTTTAAATTGGGTCCGTTAATTATCAAAATTTTCATTTTATTGTATTCAGATTTGTTTAATATAACATTTTTATTTAAATTTCGTATTGAATATATAAATTCATATTTACTTTTGAACAAAATTATATTTTTTCGTGAGTAAAATCATTGAATTTGATGAGAGGGTAAACAAAAAAAATGAGGAAATTATGAAATGGTCAGAGAGTAAAAAAGGGTATGAGGATTTCTTGCGTTTGGAAAAATCTCTATCGCAAAATTCAATTGCGGCATATATCAATGATATTAACAAATTGATATTTTTTTTGGATCTGGAATTTAAGAAGCTTCCACCCGACAAGGTTAAGCTGCAGCATTTAAAGAAATTTGTCGGATGGCTGAACGAGAAAGGGGTTAGCCCAAGAACGCAGGCCAGAACCATATCAGGAGTTAAGTCATTTTTCAAGTATTTATTGATGGAGGAAAAGATTTCAGGTGATCCTACCTCCTTGCTTGAATCGCCGAAAGTAGGAAGAAAATTGCCTGAAATTCTGTCAATTGATGAAATTGACCTGTTGATTGATTCTGTCGACATTTCAAAGTCGGAAGGTCAGCGCAACAGGGCAATGCTCGAAACACTTTACAGTTGTGGATTGAGAGTATCCGAGCTGATAAATCTTAAAGTAACCAATCTTCATTTTGAACAGGGGTATGTGAAGATTGAAGGAAAAGCTGATAAGGAAAGACTGGTGCCCATCAGCAAAAATGCCATGGATGAAATTAATATTTACATGAATGGTTACCGTAAATCACTATCTATCAGCAAAGAGAGTGAGAATGTCCTGTTTCTGAACCGGAGGGGCAAGAAGTTAAGTCGCGTAATGATATTTACCATTATTAAGAATCTGGCTGATAAGGTAGGCCTGGGCAAAAAGATCAGTCCACATACATTCCGCCACTCTTTTGCCACCCATCTGATCAATGGTGGGGCCGATCTGAGGGCAGTCCAGGAGATGCTGGGTCACGAATCGATTTTGACAACCGAGATTTACACACATCTGGACAAAGATTATTTAAAAAGTACCATTAATCAGTTTCATCCCCGTTCGTAAAATGTGAGGATGTGCTTTTTGGAGTACCTGAAAGCAGGGTAGCTTAAATTAATCAAAATTTAATATACCCTGCTTTTGTATTTAATAGTTCAAGTGTCAATCAATCAAAACCTTATGTGACAAAGGTTTTACTTGTTTCATTGACTTTTTTTTAAAATTACGCAGAGTGTTGAGGTACAAATAGATATAAAAATATCCTTTAACCGGTTAAATAGGCAAACCTCTTCCGGCTTAAATATGAAGATAGTGTAACGTATTGCAGATTAGTGTATAAACAGGAAATTTGTCTGTTTGTGGGTAGTCCTGTTGTCATAAGGACATTTTTTTGTTAAAAACGATGTTGAGTGTAATTATTGAGCTCACGTTTATAACCTTCATTCATTCATCCTGTAAGATTATCTTTGTAAGGAATCAAATTGCTATCATAAATATTTAATTGCTAAAATTACTATCATGACGAATCACAAAAAATTGAAAGCGTGGGTACAGGAATGGGCAGATCTATGCCAGCCTGATAAAGTTTACTGGTGCGATGGTTCTGAAGAGGAGAACCAGATGTTGCTTGACCAGATGGTGGCCGGCGGATCTGCAGTAAAACTAAATGAAGAAAAGCGCCCGGGCAGCTATTTTTTCCAGAGTGATCCATCTGACGTTGCTCGCGTCGAAGACAGGACCTATATAAGCACTGAGAAAAAGGAAGACGCCGGTCCTACCAATAACTGGTGTGATCCGAAAGAGCTTAAGGCAACCATGCGTGAGCTTTATAAGGGGTGTATGAAAGGACGTACGATGTATATAATCCCTTTCAGTATGGGCCCTCTGGGTTCCGATATCGCCCATATTGGAATTGAGATAACCGACTCTGCTTATGTGGTTGTTAATATGCGCATCA
>CAZLJI010000585.1:0-2134 GCA_964559565.1 uncultured Ignavibacteriaceae bacterium
GTGAATTCTTTGGAAGAGGATTTTAAACGGTTAATTAAGTTTGTCGAAAGGAAGAAACCATATTGTGATATTGACCTAAATCTGGACAGCCTTGCAGAAATGGCAGGATTTAAAGCGAGATATCTTTCACAAATCATTAATCAAAGTTCAGGAAAGAATTTTTTTGATTTTATTAATTCTTTCAGAATAAATGAATTCAAAAAACGAATAAGGCAACCTGAAAATAAAAATTACACATTAATTTCCGTTGCATACGATTGTGGATTTAATTCAAAAGCTACCTTCAACCGGGTTTTTAAAAATCAAACAGGCTATACTCCTTCTCAGTTTCTATCTGACCCATCGCTGGATTAAATGAAGAAATTAGGACGTCTCATTTTGTGATTTGAGACCTACTATGCAAAATCTGAGACTTTTTACTTTTCCCTTCTTATAACCTTTGTCCCGAACAATTAAAATCTACAGTAATGAATGCCATGAAAAAATTACCATTTGTATTGATTGTCGTATTTTTTATATTTATCGACAATTTATCAGCTCAAAGGTCAGATGATTCTCAGATAAAATTTTCGGGAATAAAACTAGGTTATTCTTATAACGAACTACAGGAAGGTTCCTTAAACAGATTAATCCACGGAGGGAGTGGATTTTTCGCTGGTTGGTTTACGGAGAAATTAAATGGAAAAACTGTTAAAGGTTTTGAATTTCAATTGAGCACTAATATGCTTAAAAGTTCTTATGAAGCTGAATCGGCGTCATTAAACTTTAATTTACCCATGCGTTACCGTTATTTATTTAACCTTTATAACCCGAATCTTTCAACAGATTTTTATGCAGGTGGATTCGCAGGAATGAATTTAAACATCGAGTATTTCGATAATTGGGATGAAAACCATTTTTACTGGCTTACATCTTATTCTTTTGGGCCGGATTTTAAAATTGATCATTCCTTTTCCCAACGTCACAGATTTCAAATTGAAGGAAAATTACCATTAATTTCTCTGGTCTTACGACCTCCTTCCATATTTATGACCATTCAATCAAAATCAGGATTCTTTGAGGTTGTAAAAAAAATTCACGAAAATCCCTGCTTGGCCTTAATTGACAAGCATTTTGAATTCAATATCCTGACAAGATTCACTTTCCTTAATTCAGGCAAAGTCCAGTCCAACGTATTCTGGCAAATGCACTATTTAAAAAACAAAATAGCACGCTCCGAACAAATAAAAATGATAACCCATTCCTTTGGAATTGAATTGTGCTTTTAAAGAAATATAAATCATAAAAACCTATTGAAATGGAACTTTTACGCAACAAACAAAATAATTTTGATAATAAAAATAAAGGCGGGAAAAGGTCAGTCAAGTATTTAATTTATACCGCAGTAGTTAGTTTTCTTGCATTTGTGTTAGGATATTTATTAAATCCTATATTCCTTCGAAACGTATGGTTAATTACCTCTGGCACAATCATCGTAATATGTGGAATCGCTATTTACATTTTATATTCAGGGACAGGTAACGACAGCGAAAATTCTTTTTGCAATCAGAATTGTGAACTTTAAACTTTTTATCATCATGAAGACAATAATAAATAAAAAATATATCTTGATTCTTCTTGTATTCTTCATACAATTTTCATCTTGCCTTGATGAAGAAGATTTGAATCTGCCTTACAATGGATACATTCCCGAACTTGTTTATAATTCCTGGGAGATTTCGAGCCCTGAGGCTGAAAATATGAATCCTGAAATAATTGAAAAACTTTATCTTGATTTTTATGACGAAAATAAATATCCAACAATCAAAAGCCTTTTGATAGTAAAAAATGGGAAGTTAGTCTCAGAGGCCTATTGTAAAAACAATTCGGATATGTACCAATTGCATAATATTATGTCAGTCACAAAAAGTATTACTTCAATATTAGTAGGTATCTCATTGGAAAAAGAAATAATTTCCAAAATTGACCTCGTGGTTTATGATGTTATTCCGGAATATTTTGACAACGTTCCCCAAAAAAAGGAAATCACACTACGTCATTTGTTAAAGATGGAAACCGGCCTTAATTTCAACGATGAAATACATACAAGTAAAATGATTAATTATAATGGTAGCAGTCTTGATTTTGTGCTCAA
>CAZLJI010000586.1:0-2129 GCA_964559565.1 uncultured Ignavibacteriaceae bacterium
ATTTAGAATGTTATACTTAACTTTTAAATTTAAATTTTCCGCTTACCGTTTATCGTTTTCCATCTGGGGCTGTATCAAAACCCGTAATCCTAATTTTCACTCTACTTATTTTTATTGAATTAAATGGTTTTGTAAATCCTACACATTTTTGTTATTGAAATACCTTTTCAACATTTTTATGTGAATCATTAATATAATTATTGTACTGGGCTTTGACTAGTTACGCAAAATAGCTTGATTTGGAACAAAAATGCCCCTTTACTTTTACTAAGCGGCCTTTTTCTTCAGTAAAATGGTTGCTTTCCTCAAATTATAGCCAATCGACAACCATCCCATTTCAAGTTCTGCCTTACTTAGTCCCCTTAGCCTTATTCGCTTATATTTCTGGTTATGTTTTAAATCGCCGAAAAAGGTTTCTATCTCTGGTCCCCGTCTTTTTCGAAGTTCAATCCCCTGATCTGAGTGCAGGTTTATTCTGGCTGCATCAATATGCCTGTCGAGATTCAGGTTAACACTAATTATCCGGTTGCCTTTTCCTTTTAAACAATCTTTTGTAAACGGGCACCCGGTGCAGTCCAAAGCGTGGTATTTACGGATAGTTTGAGTATAACCATTGATACTTGTTTTGGTTTCAATTCCTTTCAATTCCAGCTTTTTGCCATTCGGACAGCTATAATAATCCCCTTCCTTATCATACCTGAAGTTTTCTTTTGCAAATGGGGGCATCTTATGCTGTTCTCTGTAAAACAATGGGTACTTAAGGAAATTATTTATTTCATGGGACTCTATGGCATCATAGTTTTCTTCGCTCCCGTAGCCACTGTCCCCGATGTAATTTTCCGGCACAAATTGGTCTCCACGCTCGATGATTTTGTCCAAATGATCTTTAAAACCAACTGAATCTGATGCATTCTGACTTACACTGTAGTTGGTTACAAACTGGTTCTCGCTGCTTACCTGGGCATTATACCCGGGCCGCAGTTCATCTGTCCCTTTCATCCTCATCATGGTGGCGTCAGGGTCTGTTTTTGAATAGGAATTCCTATCACCCAATATGGCCTGCTGCTGCTCATACTTTTCCAGGTTTTCCTTTTCCTTGTTAAGTTTTGCAAGTTTTCCCCTGAGTTTTTGGGCTTTATCTTTCTCTAATTCTCCCTGTTTTTCCATTAACTTTTGGGTAATTCCCTGTGCCAGCTCCTCTACGAGCTTTGAACTGATTTCAGTATTTTCGCCTGACATGGGCAAATTCTGTCCATTAAACAGCTTGTCCTCATCGTTGTTGAGTTGTTCAATCTCCGTCATCAGGGCCTTGACTCTTTCCTGGACGGCCGCCTTATACCGTAAGGTGTTGCTTTTCCATACATGGCTGTACTTTCGGGCATCTGCTTCCAGTTTTGTGCCATCAATAAAGTAGTTCTCAAATTTGATAAAATCGTGTTCGTGCAAGAACATCAATACTTCTGAAAAAACATCTTCGATAACATCTTTTAAATATTTAGAACGGAACCGGTTTACCGTGTTGAAATCAGGTTTCTGCATCCCGGATAGCCACATATAGGTTATGTCCTGCATCAGCATGGCAGCAATGTTGCGGCACGAATAGTTTTTCGTGGCGTATGCATAGATGATTACTTTTAGCATCATCTGAGGATGGTATGCCGGAGCGCCCTCATCGGAAAAGGCCTCGTCCAATACTTTCAGGTTTATCCTATCGATTACGGTATCGATTTGCCTAACCAGATGTTTTGATGGTATCAGAGCGGAGATGTCAAGCGGGAATAAGCCCGGTTGTCTACCTTGTTTGTAATCTTTAAAATTTGCCATCACTAATTAATTATGTCATAAAGATAGTAAATACTTGATATACAGCAAATTGATTCACGTGGAACAATTATAACAAGCTGATATTCAGACAATTACATTATTTATTAAAT
This sequence comes from uncultured Ignavibacteriaceae bacterium, assembly GCA_964559565.1. Taxonomy (GTDB): domain Bacteria; phylum Bacteroidota; class Ignavibacteria; order Ignavibacteriales; family Ignavibacteriaceae; genus IGN2. The sequence continues at coordinate 1,935 of CAZLJI010000586.1, forward strand.
ATCTGATTATCAGCACTTTATGCAATAAACGCAATTTAAAATAAATTTAAATAAGCAACCTATTAAGAGTTTTAGGTATTAATTACTTTTGATACAGCCCCTTATTGACAGGGTAACTCCTCCGGAGTTTTTCGGCTCCGGTCTCTGGGCGAACACAAGATTCGCCCCTACACCGTCTCCGTTATCCGTTATCCG
>CAZLJI010000587.1:0-2125 GCA_964559565.1 uncultured Ignavibacteriaceae bacterium
AGTACCGTACTGTTTGTTCTTCTCAGTCATTTTAATGAAATAGTTTAATCTCTGTCTGAAAACATCCATTCTCACTCTTGAACCATCAATAAAAGCAAGACGAATTCTTTTATATGAATCTGAAAATTTTTGATAATTTTTCCAGGCTGTTTTATTTCTCCTGATTTCTTCGATGATATCCATTGGAAAAATGAACTTTTCGTTTTCCAAATCTCCCAGTGAATTACGAACTTCTAAAATAACTTTTTTCTTTCTGAGTAATCTCTTTAATCTTTCTTTATTCAATTGTGAATATGCACTTTTCGGATTTCTCGGCGTAAATCTTTGAACATGGCTGTGCTGTTCGGTCTTCTTTACTATACTATCAATCCATCCGAAACATAAAGCCTCTTCAACTGCATCTTCATACGTTAATCCCGATTTGCCGGAAGATTTGTTCTGAAAAATCAGCCAAATTTCTTTTTCAGTCTTGTAATTTTTCTTCAGCCAGTTACGCCATTCGTTCCTGGCTTTGATTGATAATGTATTTGTGATATGCATAAACGTATATCAAGGTTAGAAATTATTTAGCGGAACTATTTTTCTACAATTACAAGCATTTCAAAATCTTCGGTTGTTAATTTATCGTTTCGGGAAAATGCTCCAAGCTTTGCACCGTAGATATCAATTTTTTTATAACCAAGAGATTTGAGAAACCAGGTTATTTCACTCGGCACATAAAATCTTTCATTGCATTCAAGAGTTTTCTCATCTCCACTATCATCAACTATTCTGGTTGTGTTATGTTCACGAAATGTCATCAGATCGAACGTTTTGCTTCGATAGGTCGCATTATCGCCGCCGGAATTTGCAGCACAAAATTTTTCAACTGAATGATAAAGAGGAAAAAGTCCGTTTAAAGTCGTAAAAATAAATTTTGATTTATTTTTTAGAGATTTTGTTACATTCTTCAATATTTCAAAATTCATTTCATCCGTTTCCATTAATGCAAAGCCGCCTTCACAGAGCATTATAGCAGCATCAAATTCTTTATTGAATGGTAAATTTCTAGCATCGTATTTCTGAAAATTGATATTAAGATTTTCTTTGTTTGCTTTCTCCCGTGCACGTGCAAGCTGTGATTCGGAAAGATCAATACCAGTTACAGTGTAACCTCTTTTTGATAATTCAATTGAATGTCTGCCTGTTCCGCATCCGACATCAAGAATTTTTAATGATTTATTGTAATTCAATTCCTGCTCGATGAAATCGCATTCACCGATTGTTCCCTGTGTGAAAGATTCTTTGTCGTAAGTCTTCCCATAATTCTCAAAGAGTTCCTCATACCATTTTTTTTGGATCATAGTTTTGTTACTACCTGATTGATTTGTTTTGCCGTTCGCTTCTGGTTTATATCTAAAGTGTATTTGTTATTTCCATAGAGAAGAGTAAACTAATCCTTAAAAAATTCACTTTTCTTCCTCTCCAACTCCTCCCATCTTACATACAGTTTTTTCACATTCTCCTTTGCTGATTCTAACTTTCGATTCAATTCATTAGTCTTTGAAGCATATTTTTCGTAAAACTCAGGGGAGGAGAATATTGTTTCGATTTGTTCCACTTCTGCTTCGGCAAGCACTATTTTTTCTTCAATCTTTTCAAGTTCCAATGCATCTTTAAAACTAAGCTTTTTGGATTTTGGTTTTACTCTTGAATCTACTTTTTCTACTTTTGGTTTTGATTGATCAATATCTTTATCCCGATTCTTTTTCTTTTCGATATAAAAATCGTAATCACCTTCACTGTAGTAAATTTCATCGTTGCCTTCCAAAGCTAAAATTCCGTCACACACGCGATTTAGAAAATACCTGTCGTGGCTAACAATCATCACGCAGCCTTCAAAAGATATAAGTGCTTCTTCCAGTATTCTTAACGTTGGGAGGTCAAGATCATTTGTTGGTTCATCGAGCATAAGGAAATTACCGCCGCTACACAAAATCTTTGCGAGTGTTAACCTGCTTTTTTCTCCGCCGGATAATCTCCCAACGAGTGTATTAATTCTATCATCACTAAAAAGAAATCTCCTGAGATAAGTCCAGATGCTAAGCTGCTGTTTCCCAAACTTAACTGTTTCACTTCCTTCACC
>CAZLJI010000588.1:0-2124 GCA_964559565.1 uncultured Ignavibacteriaceae bacterium
TGACATTGCGAAGAAACTTATTGAAGGTGCAAAAGCTGCTGGATGCGATGCTGTGAAATTTCAAAAGAGAACTCCAGAAATATGTGTGCCCAAAGATCAATGGAATGTTGAAAGAGATACTCCCTGGGGAAGGATAACATATATCGATTACAGATACAAGGTTGAGTTCAGTAAAGATGATTATTCTGATATAGACAGATTCTGTAAAGAAAAAAAAATTATGTGGTTTGCATCTTGTTGGGATGAAGAAGCAGTTGATTTCATTGAGCAATTTGATGTTCCGATTTACAAAACAGCTTCTGCCTCATTGACTGATAAAAGTCTATTGCTAAAGCACAAAAAGCTTAATAAACCAACAATCGTATCAACCGGTATGTCAACAATGGAAGAGATTGAAGAAGCTGAAAAATTGTTTGGGGGAAAAAACATTCTCCTTGCTCATGCTACTTCCTCATATCCTTGCCCCAATGAAGAATTGAACTTAAAGATGATAACCACTTTAAAGGAAAAGTATCAGAACATTCCAATTGGATATTCAGGACACGAGACAGGATTAGCTCCGACCTGGGCAGCAGTTTCTTTAGGTGCCAGTTTTGTTGAGAGACATATCACTTTAGATCGTGCAATGTGGGGCAGCGATCAGGCTGCTTCTGTAGAAGTTGATGGATTTCATAGATTAGTTAGAAACATACGTGATATTGAAATTGCATTGGGTGATGGAATTAAACGAGTGTATCCAAGCGAAATGAGTGCAAGAATTAAATTAAGAAGAATAAAATAAATTCATTTTATTTTGATGATGAGTAATACTTTGACTGATGCTGTTAACTGGGTCCAAAATTATTTAATGAATATGACCGATGCAGAATTATTTTCTTATGTAATAATTTTGGCGGCTTCAGTCTTTTTTATTATCGCTGAGAGGATTTGGCCGTATACAAATGGACAGAAAGTTCTTCGCGAAGGTTTCTTCGATGATCTCGTTTTATACACCATCGCACAAAGTTACATTCTTGGCATTTTAATTTTTACATACATCATTAACTTCATCGACGCCTCTACCGGACTATCAAGATTGCAGTTATTCAAAGATGTTCCAATCTGGATTCAACTGCTTTTCTTTTTAGTTACACACGATTTGTACATTTACTGGATGCACCGATGGCAGCATAAGAATAAATATCTGTGGCGAATTCACGAAGCTCATCACTCCCCAAAAAAAGTTGATTGGCTCTCAGGCTCACGATCTCACGCTTTAGAAATTCTGATAAATCAAACAATTGAATTTCTTCCCATAGTTTTACTCGGTTCCCCTCCTGAAGTAATTGCATACAAAGGAGTAATTTCCGCAGTTTGGGGGATGTATATCCATTCAAACATAAATGTCAAAACCGGAAAATTGCAAAGAATCATTAACGGGCCTGAAATGCATCGCTGGCATCACTCAACGGGTAAAGGCAGAAACAGAAACTTTGCAACTAAGCTAGCAATTTGGGATTGGATTTTTGGAACAGCATTTCTCCCTGAGACGAAGCCGGATGAATATGGTTTGAAAACCTATTTCCCCAATCATTACTTTAAACAGACTTTATTTGCGTTTCGTACATTTAAAAAATTCAAAAATTCTCTTCAATCAGAAACATAAAGTTAAACTCACTTCAATTTCTTAATAATTAGTTAAGATTTACTTAACGGTAAATTAACATTCTCACTTTACCTTTAAGTATCAAAAAACAATCTATAGTTACTTTTTGTTAATTGCTCACATATCGGATCTTCATCTCAACAGCTTCTATAACGATTCTATTTTCAAACGTGCAAATTTTCTTCTCAAGCAGATATCTCAAAGAAAAGTTGATCATCTGATTATTACCGGTGATATTACTGATAATGCATCCGAAAAAGATATTGAAATTTTCCGAAGAATGCTGACAAAGTACGGATTTATGAAAGGTGAAAAACTTTCTTTAATCCCAGGTAACCACGATATTTTTGGCGGTGTCCAAAAAGCAGAAGATATATTTAAACAAGCACTTTATATCGCCGATGAAATTTCTTATCAATTGATTCAACAAATTAGTCGCACGGGAATAGCACAATCCAATCTTTTCCAAAATAATCTGG
>CAZLJI010000589.1:0-573 GCA_964559565.1 uncultured Ignavibacteriaceae bacterium
ATTGTCAGGTATGGTTCACCATCATCAGAGTGAAACGTAGCAAAAGTTATATTATGTCGTTTAAATATATATTCTATTGTTTTATGTAGAATTTCCCTGTTTAATTCGCCAGTGAATTTTAAAGTAAAAGGAAGATTATAAGCTGGGCTATTGTTATTTAACAGGCATAAATACCATAATGTTTTTTGTGTTTCGGTTAAGGGAAACCTCTCAAAATTTCCCGAATGAGATATATCTTTTAATATTTCTGAACTTTTAAGATACCTAATCGGAGTTTTTGTTAATTCCGTTTGTGTCGAAATTGTTTGCGGAAGAAATGTATCTTCAAAGGCAATTTCATAATCATATTTATCCTTGATTTGTGTCTTATCTTTAATTTCGTGCGCATTACCACATTGCTTACTCATTTGCGCATTAATGAATTCTGCCTGAAAAGTAATTGTTGGGGAATTCATAAAATCTTTAAATGACATTTCAATTTCAAATTTTTCCCTGATTCGGATCATTCCTTTCATGGCAAGAATTGAATGTCCTCCTAATTCAAAAAAGTTGTCATTAACACCAATTGTTTCA
>CAZLJI010000589.1:583-2122 GCA_964559565.1 uncultured Ignavibacteriaceae bacterium
ATTTCTTGCCAGATATGTGTCAGTTTTTCAACAACAACACCGGTCCCACAAATATATGAATAGCCTGACTCTTGTTTAACAGCAGGAGCTTTTTTATTTTGATGTGTTTGCTTTTTCTTATCACCAACGTTGTCCATATAAATTGGTTTTTCCGTAACTACTTAATTCAGAAAATGATTTTAGCAATCAAATGAAATATAAAAGTATTTCGCAACAACTGTAAAAATGATAATTCTTACTTTAGTTTAAAGATTTCAATAAATGTTTTTATTACAAGAAGATCGAAGTATAATTACTTTTACAAATTGTTTGAATTCATTTTTCGCATCAATTATTTCAGGCCATGATTAAGCAAAAATGAAGCCTTCCGAAAATTCCGGAAGGCTTCAATTGCTTTAGAAGAACTTTATTGCTTAAAGTTTTTTGTTAATAAGGTTTTAATTATTCCAATTCAGTTACCACATACTGCTTTATATTCAAACCAGGTTCCCCATTGTTTCCCAAGGAAAGATGCTCCCCAATATCCATCTCCCCAGGCTGTTTCTCCTACATCTTCGCATGGTACCGGAACGCTACTGATTGATGGCTGACCTACAATTAACTGAATACCAAGCTCCGGATCTACAGGTACAACCAGAAAAACAATTTTCTGATCGCAGGATGGTTCAAATCCATCTCCATTGGCTTCAACCTCACACACAATAGCATTTATCCTTTCCTGTTTCCAGGTCCAGCTTGCACCTCCTGGCAAATAAGGCGAAGTATCATCATCAACCAACTCCCATATCGCTTTTTGAATATCACCTAAGGTGATTGCTTCGGTCACCGGATTTCCATCAACTAAATAAAGTGAACAATCACTGTTCTTAAGCTCTACTTCTTTACCCTGGTAATAATTATTAATAAGATAATTAATCAAGTCTAAATTCTCCGGTTTATCCAAAATTCCAACCGGTAGTGGTTCGTAACTGGAATAAAGAAGTGCATCGAATACCAAAGATGGATTTAGAGTTATTTCAGTATTAACACACCAGTTATCATAAAAACCTTTTAATGCACCTGCATTATCACTAAGTATTTCCATTTGCAAATAACTGTCAGGGCCAGGATATGTAAATTTTACCTGAACAGGTTCTTTTGGCAGGTATAATGCAAAACCCTCAACACCACCTTTATATGCAACTGCAATATGAATAGCACCGTATTGTTCGAATTCTACATTTTCAACCACAATATGAGTTTCAAAAGGATCAAGAGGAATGTTATATTCAAAAAGACCAGGTATCGGATTCCCTTTTTTTGTCTGGGGTATGTCTCCATGATCAGCTGCAAAATGGATATGAACTGCGGAAGCATAATAAGGCCACATACCTGAAGCATAAAGTTCAATTATTACCGAACCCACACCATCGTCATTCTCATCAACAAATGTAACATAGCCAACTTTGGTACCTGCTCCTTCAGTTCCTACTCCCATCCAGACTTCCATTTGTGTACCTTCTAATCCAGATCCGTTCACTTGATTACAGTACTTACCTT
>CAZLJI010000590.1:0-2120 GCA_964559565.1 uncultured Ignavibacteriaceae bacterium
GAAAAACCTTTGCTTGATTGTATGTGCGGATCAGGAACAATTTTATGTGAAGCACTGATGCATTACTGCAGAATTCCTTCACTAAAGCTCAGACAGAAATTCGGATTCTTTCACCTTCCTGACTTCAATAAATCTGTTTGGGAAAAATTTAAAGACGAAGCTGATAGTAAAATTAGAGCTCTGCCAAAAGGAGTTATAAGCGGTAGTGATAAATCTCAGATAACGATCAATATTGCAAAAGAAAATTTATCACGGCTACCTTACTCTGAATCAGTTACATTGTCTGCACATCCGTTCCAACATATAAAACAATTTGAAAATGGAGTGCTGATAACCAATCCTCCTTATGGTATCAGGCTTGGCGAAAGGACTGAAGTTGAAAATCTTTACAAAGAACTTGGTGATTTTCTCAAAACAAAATGTAAAGGCACATCAGCTTTTATTTATACAGGTGAACCCTCATTGAGGAAACATATCGGCTTGAAAACTTCAAGAAGAATTCCATTAGTGAACGGAAAATTGGAAGGAGTTCTTTTACAGATAGATAGTTACGAAGGAAGCAGAAAGAAAAAATATCAGAAAAATTAACACCCTGTTAATCAGTAAAAAGGAAAAAGTAAAGATTCACTTTTCATAGCATTTATCTACCGCTACTCTATATAGCAATTATCAAAAATTTTATATCAGAATTGATATTCAATTCAAAAAACTTATGGCATTTTTTCTCGAATCAGTTTCGCGAGATCACTCCATGGTGCAGGAAATACCGGCATCACATATAATCTGAATGAATGCCTACTTCCTGGAGCATATTCAGGTGAAGCGATTGAATAGTACCACTCGGCTCCAATTGCGACAGGCAATTCACCGAAATAAAAAGTTTTATTAAAACCGAATCCTATTGGGAAAGTCATTTGGTTTTCTGGTGCGGCATTCCAGTTCATAGAAAAATTAGGACTCATACCAAAAGCCCAATCCGGATGTGGAGAATAATAGATAAAATATTGTGTATTAGTCATATTAACATCCGCTCTGTTATCATCTCCTGCAAAACTCCACCACTGCTGCAGGAAGAATCCATATTTCCATTTTTCTCCACTATACATCAAAACCAAAGCGGGACCAGCAGACCATTTTCCCGTTCCGAGAATATCTTTACTTGCTGTAGGCATCATTATTGTGGGACCGACTGCCCAAATGATACTAGCATTTTCTGTTTTAAAACCGCCTTTAGGACCGAATAATCCAATATAAAGCATATCACCAAAGCCGGATGTGCTACCGTAAGGATCTTTGATTGTATTTACCAGCGAAGTATCACCGATAATCGCGCCACCACCTGGTGTTACATTGAACAACTTTCCTAACTCTTCTTTGAGTGGAAGAGTCGGAAACTGAAGCGCAATTCTGCTAACCCAATTAACTTTTCCTAGAGGAATAGGAAAAGTAGGAATTAATGAATAAACACTTGCCCACTCTGCCCTTCTCGTATTTGGTTTTAAAGGATTTAACAGATTAGAAGGCTGTGGAAATGTTAATTGTATCCAATCAAATTGATTCCATAAAATAAATAGCTCAGAAACGGGACTATCCATTGCATCATTTATTGCTTTAAGCAGCTCGGGATCTTTTGTGTAATCAAATTCTGCTTCTTCCTGTGCAACATTGTTAGTAAAGCATAAAATGACTAGAACGGATATAAGGGCAAGTCTTGATAGTAATCTCTTCATAGCGAGCCTCCTTTAGAAGTTGAAAGAGTTATTTTCAAATCTTCTGCTTCGGTAGAGTAGTCTGGGCGGAGTTTCCACCAAGTTTCAAGAAACAATCTCCGTAAATCTTTCTCTGTCGGAGTAGAGAATTTCTTATGATAAAATTTATAAACATTTTGCCTGATATACAATCAACTATTAGCAACTAACAAACAATAACTTTCGGGTCAAATTCTAAATTGCACTGATGGAACATTCAAATTTTTAGCCTTTATGAATTGCAAGAGTATAACATTAAAGTTGATTATTGATTTGATTTAAATCATAAATAAAATTTTAATGAATTAATTAAAGATCCTCCATAGCAGCTTACGAACACTCTCTACACATCGATTGCTGAAAAGACAATTG
>CAZLJI010000591.1:0-2118 GCA_964559565.1 uncultured Ignavibacteriaceae bacterium
CTGGCACCACGCATATATTCATGGTTTGCTGGAACATACTCTGGAAATAATCAAGATATGCGAGCTAATGTGTGAGTTCCATAAAGAATTGCACAGAGATCTTCTTCTTTCTGGAGCGATGCTGCATGATATCGGAAAGATTGAAGAGTTGACTTATGACTCAGCATTCGAATATACTGACAAAGGCAAGTTGATTGGACATATCGTTATTGCCTCAAACATTGTCCGCGATGAAATAAAAAAAATTGCTGACTTCCCGATAGAGTTGGAGAATAATCTTATCCATTTGATTTTAAGTCATCAGGGTAAGCTTGAACACGCATCACCAGTTGTTCCTAAAACCGTTGAAGCAATTGCACTATATCAGGCAGATGAGCTTAGTGCAAAAGTTAATGCTTACAAAGGTGCAATTGAAGCAGAGTTAAAACCTGATTCTAACTGGACAAAGTTCATTCATCTTGCAGATACAGATCTTCACAAGTTTTCCTTATTGGAAAATAAAGAAGAGAAATCAAAAAAATCTTTGTTCGATTAAACAAAGGAGAAACATGAAAATATTTACTTTTATACTTACACTTCTTTTTTCTGTAATACTCAACAGCAGTCTATTTTCACAGACTGTTGAAGACTTAATTCAGGAAGGAGATAAATACAACACTGAATTCAATCATCAAAAATCTTTAGAAGCATACCAGAAAGCTGATAAGCTTTCACCTGCAAACTGGGACATTCTTTGGAGAATCAGCAGAGCGATTGTTGATATCGCTAACAAAATGCCCGAGGGAAATGACCAGCAGAAAGAAGCTAAACTTAAGAAATATGAAGAGTCCTTTACATATGCTGACAGTGCCGTGAAGCTTGCACCCGATCAATCTGTAACTTATTTAAGAAGAGCAATTGTCAACGGAAGAATAGCCTTGTTTCAGGGTGTCTTCTCCGCGATAGGAACTGTGGATGATGTTAAGTCAGATAGTGAGAGAGCAATCCAACTGAACAATGGGGGAAATTATGTCCAGGCACTTTCGCATTATGTATTGGGTAGAACTCACGCAAAGGTTTGCGAGAAATCTTATCTGATAAGACTTCCACTTGGATTGGGTTGGGGTGATATGGAAGTCGCAATAAGAGAACTCCAAAATGCTGTCAAACTTAAACCAAACTTCCGAATGTTTCACCTTGAGCTGGCTAAAGCATATATCGAAGAAGATGAATATGAATTAGCAAAAGAAAATTTACTTCTTGTAGAAAAAGCACCATTCGTTTTAGAAGATGATGAGGAGTATTTGAAGGAAGCTAAACAGCTTCTGAAAGAAGTAAAAAAAGAACTTGAGTGATTCAGATAGATAAAAGTCTGATTGATAAATTATCAGATTCTAAATCAATAGTTTTTTTTACTGGCGCAGGAATTTCTTCCGAGAGCGGGATACCAACTTTCAGAGGAAAAGAAGGATTATGGAATAAATTCAAACCTGAAGAACTCGCAAACTTTGATGCATTTATGAGAAATCCCGAACTTGTCTGGGAGTGGTATAGTTACAGAAGAAAAATTGTTCACGAAGCCCAACCAAATGCTGCACACCTCACAATTGCAGAAATGCAAAACCACTTCAATGATGTAACTGTTGTAACCCAAAATGTCGATAACCTGCATCGCAGAGCATGCAGTAAAAAAATATTTGAACTTCACGGAAACATCGAAAAGAATTATTGTGTAAACTGTAAGAAGAATCACGACGGAGCTTTAGATTTTTCTCACGGAGTTCCAAAATGTGACTGCGGCAGTCTGATTCGTCCCGGTGTAGTTTGGTTTGGTGAATATCTTCCCGAGGATCAGTTTCGTGGAGGTGAACTTGCAGCAATGAAAGCTGATGTTTTCTTTGTTGTTGGAACTTCTGATGTTGTTTATCCTTCTGCAGGTTTGGTTTACACAGCTAAAGCCAGTGGTGCAACAATCGTTGAAATAAATCTTGAGGAAACAGAAATATCCTCATCGGTGAATTATTCTTACTTCGGCAAGGCGGGAGAAATACTTCCAAGAATATTTGAAGAATATAAATTGAGAGTTAATTCTTAAATTAAAACCTTCTCTGAAGCCCAACAATTTTACATAGACGCTGC
>CAZLJI010000592.1:0-2116 GCA_964559565.1 uncultured Ignavibacteriaceae bacterium
AAAGGAGTAAGAGATGCGGCAAACTCAAAGATAGAAGATCCGATAGATGGACATTTATACGTTTTAGGAGTTGATTTAGCAAAAGTACAGGACTGGACAGCAATAACTGTTTACGATAGACAAAGTAATAACCAAGTTTATCAGGACAGATTTCAAACAATAGAATGGCCATTTCAAAAGAGAAAGATAAGAGCAATAGCAAAGCATTACAATAATGCTCTAGTAGTTTTAGATGCAACCGGTCTTGGTGATCCGATAGCAGATGATTTAATCAGATCAGGAGTATCAGTAGAACCTTTAAAATTAACAGCTCAATCCAAAAAGGATATAATTGAAAAACTATCAATATGGATAGAACAGAGGAAACTTAGAATGTTACCTCTTGAAGAAACGTTCTTTGAATTTGACAACTTTGGTTATGAGATAGGTCCAACAGGATATGTTAGATACGGCGCACCTGAAGGTTATCATGACGACATAGTTATAGCACACGCTTTAGCTGTGTGGTCATTACAGCCTTTAGATTACGAAACACCAAAGACGGAAACGTCAAGGTTGCAAAAAGAAAAGGCAAAAAGAATATATGAGTACGAACACGAAGGAGAAGAAATATACTTTTAAACCAGCGCAGCTGGATAGAGCTTTGTTTAGAGCAGAAGATACTATGAACAGGCTCTTATGCCCATATTTTTTGTTGGGTAAATGTGCATATGATATTAAACACTCAACACCAAATGTTGATGGTGGACAAATAAAAGCACAAAAGATTGAAATAGGTGTTAGAAAAGCAGATGTAACCAAAGAGGTAAAAAGTATGTTGGCAACACTAGAGCCAACTATTCTAAAAACCAAAAATGGTTTTGAGTTTGATTATGAGGGTGTACCAATAGTGATCAAAATCATAGAAAAAGATTATAAGTTTTTTAAATATCTAGACACCAAATTCTACATGGCTAGTGAGTATTTACTACCTAACCCGTTTGCAGAATATTGGAAAGTAAGAAATTTAGTAAAGTAGGTGATAAACATGATAGAAGTAGCAGTAATAATAGCACTCTTGGCCTTACTAGGTTGGGAGAAGTATCAAAACAGACTTGAACGAAACAAGTTTCTAAACGCCCTTTTGAGCAAAAATGCTAATGAAATGGCTAATCTAGACATGGCTGATAAGACTAAAATAGAAGTAAAACCTACAGAACCTTTGGCAGTACCACCGGATTTAATACCAGAAAGTGATTTGCCTGATGAGGAATTTGACAAGTTTGTAACAAACCAAAATGGCTAAAGTAAAAAGACCAAGTATAAAATACGATACAAGCTCTATCCAAGAAAGAGGAATGGGCCAAGTTGTCGATGAAATGATGACTAACACAGAAAATGTTAGACGTAATTTTGAAAGACGATGGTACGACAATAATTTCTTTGATGATGGCGCACATTTTAGATACCTATCCCGATCACAAAACAAAATAATAGACTTGTCAGAAAGAACTTCTTTATATGCTCCAATGAGAGCAATTCCTAAAACATCAAGGCAAATTAGAGGTGTTGCAAACCTTATGGTATCAAATGGGTTTACGCCGGTAATATTTCCTCAAGATGTCAAAAAATATAACTATCCCGATCCAGAAATTTACAAGGCAGCAGTAAAACTTGCCAAAACGGTTGCAAAAAGAGTAGGTTGTTGGATAGAAAACGAATGGGAAGAACAGGAGCTTTTGCAGAAACTGGCCTTTATGGTGCTTCTTTCTTTAAAACATGGAGTAAGTTTTCTTCAGGTATGGCCTGATGCTGTAGATGAAAAAATAAGAACACAAGTTTACGATGCTTTTGACATTTTCTTAGACGGATCACTAACGGATATAAACGATTGTCCTTTTATAATCAAAGCAACACCAAGACTACTTTCAGAGATAAAGGCAGATGAAAGATTTGACAAAGAGAAAAGAGATGAAATAAATCCAGACAATAGACATGCTTCCAGCGAGATTAAAGAGGCGTACATGATTGCAAGATATGGAACAGATTTAAGGGAAAAGCAATCAGCGAGCCTTATTCAAAAAGAAGCATTTATTAAAGAGTATCTAAATGAGGAAAATAGACCTAGAATAGCAAA
>CAZLJI010000593.1:0-2112 GCA_964559565.1 uncultured Ignavibacteriaceae bacterium
ATAAAGCCATCAGGTGGAACGCGGATTAATTGATTGGGTCGTCTTCTGGGCGATTGTTGCAATTCTGTTTTACATTGATCTTTATGTAAGTGAACATAGAAAAGGAAGAATCTCGCTCAAAGCTAGTCTTATCTGGAGTGCAGTCTGGATAACTGCCGCTCTTCTTTTTAACATATTCATTTACTTTGATCTCGGAAAAGAAAAAGCTATAGAATTCCTCACTGGCTATCTCGTCGAAAAATCTCTGTCGGTAGATAACCTTTTTGTATTTCTTCTCATCTTCCAGGTGATGAATGTTAAACCCGAGCAGCAGCCACATATTCTTAAATGGGGAATACTCGGTGCAATTGTATTCAGAATAATTTTTATCCTTGCTGGTGTAGGTCTGATAACCTTATTCGAACCGGTAATTTTTATTTTCGCTGCGATACTGCTGTACGCCGCTTATAAAATGGCTTTTGGCGGTGAACAAAAAATTGATGTTAAAAATAACTGGCTGGTAAAACTCGCATCCCGGTACTTGAATTTTGAACCTGATTATACAGGTAAAAAGTTTTTCATTTCTAAAGAACATAAACGGTATGCAACACCGATGTTCATTACTTTGCTATTGATTGAATCCTCTGATATTGTTTTTGCAGTTGATTCAATTCCTGCGATCATTGCAATTACAAAAGATACATTCATTATCATCTCGTCAAACATTTTTGCAATACTCGGCTTGCGTGCACTTTACTTTGCACTTGCGGGAGTTGTTGATTTGTTTGTTTACCTGAAGTATGGAGTTGCAATTATTTTGTTTTACGTTGGAATGAATTTGATTATTTCTGAGTGGTATCATATTCCTACTGAGTATTCACTTGCATTAATTTTGGTGATGCTGACTGGTTCAGTTATTCTATCGCTTATTTTAAAGAAGAAGAAATCAAAAGAGTAAGAGAACGAGTAAGAGCAAGATTGAAAATTCTTACTCTTACTCATAATCGTAATCTTACTCTATCTTATCAAAACCATCTTCTTAGTCTCAATAAAGGTACCTGCTTGCAATCTGTAGAAATAAATTCCGCTTGGAAGATTGTAAGCATTTCCGCCGGGGGCGGATCCTCCTTTGGCGGAAAATTCAATCTCATATTCTCCAGCAGGTTTTTCTTCATTAACGAGAGTTGCGATTTCTCTTCCCAATAAGTCGTAAACTTTCAAACTCACAAATCCGAAATCCGCAATCCGAAATTTGATATTAGTGCTTGGGTTAAACGGGTTTGGGTAGTTTTGGGAAAGTAAAAATGAATTTGGTTGAGTTGGATTAAGTTCCTCTTCTATAAATGTTACTCCGCCGTTTGTTGTTTTTAAGATACTCCCGAAAGCTCCAACAGCCCAGCCAATATATTGATTAACAAAATTAACCGAATTAATACTCCAATAAGTACCGCTTGATTGACTCGTCCAATTTGTTCCTCCGTTTGTCGTTCTCAAAATTGTACCATCACCTCCAACGACCCAACCGTTAGCTTGATCTGCAAAGTGAACCGAATATAATTCAACATTCGTATTTGTTTGAAGTATCCATTCATCACCTGCATTCGTTGTCTTAAAGATCTTGCGTGATCCAACAGTCCACCCTATACTTTGATTTATAAAAAAAACCGAAAGTAATGTGGCGGTGGTTCCAATTGTTTGAGATGTCCAATCAAATCCGCCATTTGTGGTCTTCAGAATTGTGAACTCTCCCACAGCCCAACCAGTATTTTGATCAACAAAATAAACTGCGAATAAAGTTCTATTTGTCCCACTAGATTGATTTGCCCAGTTTTCTCCACCATTTATTGTCCTTAATATTACACCACCCCTGCCGACAGTCCAACCAGTATCACTATTTACAAACTTTACAGAATATAAGTCATAACTAGATCCGCCTGTTTGATTATTCCAGTTCAAACCACCATCTGTAGTTTTCAAAATCACTTTATGTAATGACAAATCCCCACCGACAACATAGCCTGTGTATTGGTTTATAAAATCCACTGAATACAACATGTAATCAGTTCCTATTTCTTGATAAATCCAATTTGTTCCACCATTTGTAGTTTTTAGGATCGTACCATAATTACCAAC
>CAZLJI010000594.1:0-2108 GCA_964559565.1 uncultured Ignavibacteriaceae bacterium
GTAAAAATGTTAGGCAACTGTTATTCTGGTTTCATCCAGAATCAGACAGTTGCAGGTTTAAATAAGTTGTCAGTTTCCGGACAAGACGGAATGACTGAAAGGTTTAATGTGGCAAGATTGCTTCGTCACTCCGTTCCTCGCAATGACAATAAAAGTCTAATCTTTTTTATAGCAATAATTATCGTTGCAATTTTTCAAGTTAATTCAAGTGCTCAATCAACACGAGGATTAGTAAACGAAGGCGTGGATCTGTACAAAGATCAAAAGTTTGCAGATGCAGAAGTAAACTTTAAAAAAGGAGTTGAAAAAAATCCGGAGAGTTTCGAAGCGAAGTTCAATCTTGGCGATGCATACTATAAGCAGGAAAAATATCCTGATGCCATAATTGCATTTCAACAGTCCTTATCAAATACAACTGAAGGTAATCAACGAGCTAAAGTTTATTTTAATATCGGTAATTCTTTGTTAAAGCTCAAAAAGTTAAATGAGAGTATTAAAGCTTATAAAGAATCTTTGAAACTCAATCCAGATGATATAGATGCCAAGTATAATCTTTCCTATGCAATACAATTATCCAAACGAGGGTCTACTACCTCACCCTCTGATTCTAATTTGCCATCAGATTATGCAAAGCAGCTTAAGGCAAAAGCAGATGAATTAATTGTAAATTATAAATATAAAGAAGCCTATAATTTGATGATCGAAGGGCTAAAAATTGATCCTACAGTTGGTCATTATAAGGATTTCATTGAAAGAACAAAAAATGTTGTAGATATTGAGGAGTGGATATGAAGTTACTTACTTTTTTAGTTATTATTATATTATCAGCAGTTTCTCAAATAACATACGCTCAATCTAGTGATGAATATTTCTATCCAGGGGCTACGCTCTTTGTTCAGAATAATTTGGCTGAGGCTAAATTAAAAGTTGAAAGTGGTTTACAAATTTTTCCATCTGATCCAAAACTAATCGAACTTTATAAAAGAATATTAGAAAACCAACAAGAGGAAAATCCGCAACAGAGTCAACAAAACAATCAGAATCAGGACCAAGATAATAAAGATCAGGATCAGCAGAACCAGGATCAACAGCAGGAAGAACAACAAAAACAGGATCAGCAAAAACAAGAGCAGCAGCAATCTCAGGAGCAGAAAGAACAAGAATTAACTAAACAGGAGGCAGAAAGTATTCTTGAAGCGATGAAGGAAAATGAAAAGGATTTGCAAAAACAATTGAGAAAGATAAAAGGGCAGAGAATTAAAACTGAGAAGGACTGGTGATGAATGAAATCAGAAGTGAGAAGTTGGAAGTGAGTAGTCAGAAGGTTTCAGTTAGAAATACAAAATACTTTTTACTTTTATCTTTTATCTTTTATCTTGGCTTAGTTAACCAAAGCTTTGCACAGCAATTCGTTGCATCGGTTGCAGAAATGGACGCCACAGTTAATGAGCCCTTCCAGGTATCATTTACTTTCTCCGGTGCGAGTATTAATAATCTTTCAAATTTCACTCCTCCCTCATTTGAAAATTTTATGATCCTTTCAGGTCCGAATCAATCAACGAGTATTCAGATAATTAATGGAACACAAAGTGCATCTCTAACTTATTCTTTTGTTCTCCAGGCAAAGTCTGTTGGCACTTTTACGATCGCTTCAGCGAGTATTAATCAATCAGGTAAAACTTACAAATCAAATTCATTGGTAATTCCTGTTCTCAAAGGTCAGCCAAAAAGTCAACAGCAAAAAAATAATAACGAAATATCAGAAGAAGAGATAGCTAAGAACCTTTATGTCCGTGCCATTGTTGATAAAACAAAAGCTTACAAAGGAGAGCAGGTAACAGTTACATATAAACTTTATACACGTTTGAGTATTGCGTCGCAAATGGGTGTGAACAAATTGCCGCAATACCAGGGATTCTGGGCTGAGGAATTGGAAACTGCCGGGAACATAAGTTTTACTACAGAGATAATTGGCGGGAAGCAATTCAGAGTCGGTATACTTAAAAGAGTTGCTCTGTTCCCTACGCAAACCGGTTCACTCGAAGTAACTCCTTTCGAATTAGCTGTTCCCGTTCAAATTGAGAAACAGCGAAACAGTAAAAGTGTTT
>CAZLJI010000595.1:0-2108 GCA_964559565.1 uncultured Ignavibacteriaceae bacterium
TGCTAAATGTCTTTGGAATGGAGCAAAGAAATGTAAAAGATTTGCCCATTTTTGTTGAAATGCTCCTGCTTGCCATGATACAACGCCACTTGTTAAAACATGACCTGTTGGAATAACTCCAGCTTTCCAACCACATATAACGCAATAAAGCTCACCATTTCTTTGTACGTCAATACCTGCTGTATAAACGTCATATCCATCAACAAATCCACTTTTTCGAGAGCTATCAATAAATTTGGCCAAAACTTCATCTTTTAAACTATCTATACTATCTGAATTTGTCGGAACTTCTGCTAATTCATCAGTTATGAAAATCTTGAAAGCTTCACCGCCTGCTCTTTTAGCCTGTAAAAAATTGCAAGCTGTTTCCCCCCAAGTCGTAAAGTTTGAATATAATGCAGATATTTGAAGAGCTTTGGCATTGCTTGAAACTTCTGGCATCTCTTTATATCCCTTGTGTGGATTTACGCAAACTGGCTTTCCATTTAATATCAAATCTAATTTATCAGATTCATATAAACGATGCCTGCAAACCTGACATTCATAATATGTTGTCTCTTTTACTCTTGCCAAATCCCAACCATCTTTTTCTTTGCATTCCCATTTCAAACCCGCCATAACAAGCGGTTGATAATTTCCACAGCACGGAAATTTTACATACCATCTGTAAAAATTTCCTAAACAAGCTTCTTGCCAACTATGATGAAGTGGGTCTCTTGGAGGAGTAGTAACAAAAATGCCTTTACGCTTTCCAGTATAAGTTCTAGTTCTTTTCTTAACGTAAGCTGCTGGATACTTCCAGACAGCACATTCATCACCAATAACATATTGAGCAGGCAACGAACGCAAACTCTGTTCATTACTTGCATATCCGACTTTAACTCTTGCATTGAAAACCTTAAACGATTCTATTCGCCATCCTTTTTTGAATATTGCATCACCGTCATATCCTTCGATATAAGGTTTTATACGCTCTTTGATAAACTGCTTAGCTTCTTCTTCTGTACTCTGAACCCAAAGAAATCTAGTAGGTTCTTTTTGAGATGCATAAACCAAAAATGCCATTTCCAATGTTGTTTTTCCCATTTGTGAAGCTTGTAGAAGACTAACCCATTCTGTTTCAGAATCGTCTAGCCAATCTGCTACGCTTCTTAACCATGGAGTAAAATCCAAATTGAAACTAGAAAGCACGTCTTCTTTATTAAGAGGGAAACCCTCTTCAAGAAAACTTCTAAAACTGCTATGTCTGGGAGGCTTAAAAACCTCTCCTAGTGTTCCTAGTATCCATTCGTACATTTTTATTTACTCTCTTCTTTCCATTTCTCCAACATCTTTGCTATACATTCAACTAAATCTCTTTGCATTCCATCAGCAACAGATTGACTTAAAAAATATTTCTTTTGCCAAAGAACAACTAAATCTTTTAAATTTCTGGAAAACTCACTAAAAACAAATGAAATTTGCTTTTCAACATCAGCTTTGACTACTAAAATGCCACTTTTTACCATATTGTCTTTTTGTTTTGCCAAAGCTTGTTCGATTTTTAATATCTTTTCAGCATCTACTTTTCGTAAGCTGTTATACAAAGAAGACCTGTCGCCTTCTGAAAAATCTATCCTTAATTCCTCTTTTTCGTAACTATCACCTTCTTCAACTTCATCTATATCTAATATTTCATTTGTCCCTTTTTCATTTGTCTCTTTTTCAAAAACTTATCTTTTTTCTTGATCTTTTAATTTATTTTTTCCGCAACTCGCAATTTGGCGCTTCTCGCGCGCGCGTTCTCTTCAATTTCTTGGGGCCTCGGGATAATAGGTTTTTTGGTTATTATTTTTAGCCTTGGCAAGTGCTCACATATGCATACCGGCGCTGTTTTAGGACAAATGCATTTTTGTGATTCTTTGACAAATAGTTGTTTTACTATTCTGTCTTCAAGGCTGTGGAACGATACAACGGCGAGTCTCCCGCCGACTTTTAACATTTCAATCGCTTGTGGCAGTACGGAAATCAAATTTTCCAACTCATTATTAGTTGCCATTCGTAAGGCTTGGAAAATGCGGGTAGCGAAATGAGGTTTTGTACTGTGAAAACGCTTGGGTATCCCCCCT
>CAZLJI010000596.1:0-2106 GCA_964559565.1 uncultured Ignavibacteriaceae bacterium
TTGTAAAACAATCCAAAAAGAAGATCAACACTAATTATCAAAAAATCACAAATTACAACTGCTATGTAGATGAATTCATCGCTTGTGCAAAGGAGAATCCATGCCTGATTTTTTTGGTAACCGAAATTGGTTGCGGAATTGCTGGTTTCAAAGTAAGCGATATCGCTCCATTGTTTAAGAAAGCCGTGGAAGTTGAAAATATTTTTCTACCAAAGAACTTCTGGGAAAGTTTATAAGCATATTTTCTGATATTCTTCTATCTAAAATAATTGTTCAAACTTCATAGAATATTATAAAAGGATTATACACAAAAAACATAAAATATTAAGCTGAAGGATTACTGTTAACTCATTAATTAAATCAGCAAATTTGGTTTTAAAACATTGTTAATGTTAAGGATAAAAGAACAGAAAAAGGTTATGACAAACCGAACTTCCACAATTCCGGGGACAACCTCCCCAATTTATTATGTATCATTAATGCTTAACAAATCTGTTATGATAATATTTATCCCCTACCCTTACCCGCACAAAAAATACACCCGGAACATATTTCTTTAAATCAATAACTTGCTTTTGCTCCAAAGAAATTTCACTGTAAACCATTTGTTGGTTAATGTTATACATAAAAATTTCTTTTTCCCCGTCAGGTAGTCCCATTAACGTAATAAAATCCTTGCCGGGAGAGGGGTATATTATAAAGTCATTTTTCTCATAGGTATTAGTCCCTACGTAATAACCAAATATTATTGTTATGTACTCTGATTCAATTTTAGTCCCTTCCATGTCGGTGAATACAACTTTTAATGATTTGGTTGCACTTGTTGCGTCAGGCTGCCAGATGAATTGATAAGGGAAGGAATTATCTGTGCCTATTAGTGCACCATCGGAATAAAACTCAGCCTTTTCAATTACTGCTTTTACGTTATTTACACTAGCTTTAATTTCTACCTTTTCATAAGGGAATGATAACTTAAAACTATCAGTTGGTTGGTCGATTTGGGCAGTTGCCGGTGAATTATTTTCCGAATCAAAAAAGGTTATTGTGCGGGTTTCAAAATTTCGATATGAAAAATCATTTGCAATATCCGCATAGTAAATTTTTGCAATTTGTCCTGCCTCAACATCCGTATTGCCAATTATGGTAGGGTACCAGGCTCTTCCTGAGATAGAAGAGACGATGATACTTTTAGGCTCATCCCAATTAATTCCATCTGCACTAACCGATAGATAAATTCTGGCAGGAGACCAGCCATGCCATACCATTACCCATTTTTTAAGATATGTATTCCAGTGTACAGAAGGATTCCCGCCAGGAATTAAGCCCGGAACTTTTGTATGTTGTCCTCTAAGTCCGGGTTCCGTGAATGCTCCGTTATAGTATTTCTTCCAGGATCCCGCAGCTCCCTTAGGATCGGTGGAAACAGCCATTAAAAGATTATGTTCCTGATAATAACACATCCAGCGGTTGTTGATGTGATCCCAAACCACACAACAATCTCCTGAACCTCCCCAGGTTGGGGTTGCAGGCTTTGCAGTTGGGCTTGTGATAATCTGGTTTCCTGTACTCCATGTTTTTCCTTTATCGGATGAGTAAGTGACCGCCAGCGACTTCCATGCTATATCGTTTGATGTATGCGGATACCAATGGTCTTCTGCATGATAAAATCCAATAAAATTATCTCCATTTTCCCGAAACACCGACATTAACCAGGATCCACCATTGTCCCACGAATCAAAATTCCCTCTTCTTCCAAACACCGAATTTGCTGGATCAAACATCGTTTGGTCTTCCACGAACTGAGATGTACCAGTTGACCGATAATTTTGAAACTCGGCCCAAAACATAATATAACCATTGTCATCAGGCAAAACACTGATGTGTCCATCCGGATACCATTTATAAAGTGGGTACCCAATTGAGTTTTCAACCTTGGTTGCCGGTGATAATCCTAAAGACCATTGTCCATAAGTTATTCCTAAAGCTAAAAAGAAAAGTAGAAAGGAAACAATAACTTTTTTACTTGTATTATCCATCTCTGCATAATTAATAAAAAAGAAAAGGGAATATTCCCTTTTCTTTAAACTAAACCAAAAACTATCGAAT
>CAZLJI010000597.1:0-2102 GCA_964559565.1 uncultured Ignavibacteriaceae bacterium
TGGAGACTAGTTTTAAATTGGTTGGTTATAGTTTTTCAGTTTCTGGCTGTTATCAGTTATAAACTTATTATCAAAAAATAAATCAAAGAAATCATGGCATAGAATTTTAATAATCACTGACTGAATTAATTAAAACTGAAGGCTACTTAACTAAAACCAAAAACTACAAATCAACAACTAAAATTATTCTTCTTCGAGATATTTTGTTAATTCCACAAGACTCCCGTTTTCAACATCAGTGTAAAAGATTTCGAATTTCATTGTTCTTACAGATTCATCCCACATTATTCTTTTGTAATCTGTTGATGAAATAATTTCTCCATTAGTTGAAATTATGCTGTCTGTTGGTTGGAAAGTAACGAAATAGATACCATCTTGAAATACAAAATTCTCAACGCTTGAAATGTCATCGAATGAGTATTTTAATTTGCCATTTAGTTTTCCATCCGATATAAAAAGCTTTCTGTCTATAATATATCTTCCAATTTCTTCCATTTGTTTAATAAAATCGTCGCTCTTCAGCATAAAATTAAATAGCTGATCTTTATCCTCATCAAGCTTGGATGTATCCGTTGCATCTGAGCGAATATCGTTTACTAGCATCACGACAGTACCTTTATTTACATCTTCAAAATTGATCTCATAAGAAGCAGTATTGAATACAAGACAACCCTGCATAATTATGGTCAGAGAAATTAGTATAAAAAATTTAGTAATTAACATTTTTTTTCGTTCCTTATTAATTCAATTAACTCTTATCGTAAAACTATATCAGTAATTGTTAAAAATAAAGTTGAATAAATATCTTTTAAGAATAGAGGGCGTGAAAGAAAAAAGATTTTATAAAACAGCAGGGTCAAGCAACTTTAATTGCTTTGTTTCAGAGTTTAGCTCTGCTCTTCCTCCAAACGGGAGTGTAAATTTATCCGCAATGTGTCCAAAAGATAAACCATAAATAACAGGTACACCAAGGTTTCCCAACCTGTCTTTCAATACTTCCATCAGTGAAAAAGAACCGCTAAAAGCAGGGTTTGATTTATTCGGTTCACATAATTTAAAAACTCCCAAAGCTACTCCAACTGCATTTTCAAACTTTCCTGCCTGGATCATTTGAGTAAGCATTCTATCCACACGGTATGGTTCTTCGAGAAATTCTTCGATGAAAACAATTTTACCGGTGAAGTTAATATCATATTCGGTTCCTATCATTGAAGCAATTATTGATAAATTTCCACCGACTAATTCTCCTTCAGTTTTCCCATCTGCAATAACTGTAATTCCATAAGGATTAAAATTATTTCCTGTTATTGAATTAAGAAGTTCAAGTTCAAAAGTTGGATTTAGTAGAACATTTTCAAAGTTCCTCACACTAAAACTGCTGAAAGTTGAAATGGATACCGGCCCATGAAAAGTTATCAATCCGGTTTTTTTGAAAATTGCATATTGAAGTGCCGTAACATCACTAAATCCAATTAAAGATTTTGGATTGTCTTCAATCAAATCATAATCAAGAAAAGGTAAAATTCTTGCGCAGCCGTAACCGCCGCGAGCGCACATAATTGCCTGCACATCTTTTCTTTCAAACATTTCATTCAAATCGGCTGCACGTTCCTCATCAGATGCAGAAAAGTAACCATTCTTTTGCATAAGTCTGTCGGTGTAAGTAACATTAAATCCGAGTCCGCGCAAGTTGTTTACTGATTCTTCCTTTTCTTGCTGAGTTATATAACTACCAGGAGTTACAAGAGCGATAGTATCACCTTTCTTAAGTCTTGAGGGCTTTGTCTGTTTTATAGATAAAGGAATTCTGCCAACTTTTGCCGACACTGGCAAGACTGAAGCAGCAACAGTTGCGGTGGAAATTGTTTTAATGAAGTTACGGCGTTTCAATTAATTTTACTCAGCTTTTGATTCTAATATCGACCGCAAAGATATTATTATCCTCTTGAAGTACAAGTGGATTTAAATCGCATTCAGTTATTTCTTGATGATTGAGCATCATCTGTGCAACAGATTTTATCGTGCTTTTAATTTTATTCAAATCAGCAGGGATTTCACCGCGCACACCCTGAATTATTTTTCCTATTTTCGTTTTATTTATC
>CAZLJI010000598.1:0-2101 GCA_964559565.1 uncultured Ignavibacteriaceae bacterium
TGCAAGAATTATGAGAAAACCAGTATTTTTCTGGGGGCACGGGATTTATGGTGATGAGTCTTATTTTAAATGCTTTTTAAGAAAGTCCTTTTTAAGATTGGCTCAAACCCATTTTTTATATAGCAATTATTCTAAAAATCAGTTGATAAAACATGGATTCAATGAATTAAAATTGTATGTTGTTCATAATTCACTTAGTTACCATAACCATCTTCAGTTAAGAGATGAGGTTGTTGACAATAATTTCTATCGACTAAAATCATTTTTTAAAAACGCTTACTTGCCTGTACTAATATTCATTGGAAGACTTATCCCCCAGAAAAGACTGGAGCTTCTAATTCAGGCAGTTAAGGAACTTAATAAAGAACAGCAATGTGTTAATCTGCTTTTGGTTGGCGATGGGCCTATGCTTACTATTCTAAAATCTGCTGCGGAAGGATTTGATGGTAGTATTTATTTTTATGGGCAATGTTATGATGAAGAGGAAATTGGGAAATTAATATCAAATGCTTCTATATGTATCTCGCCAGGGAGTATTGGTTTGGCAGCCATACATTCTCTATCATTTGGAACACCGGTTATAACACATAATAATTTCCCGAATCAAGGCCCTGAATTTGAAGCTATTGAAAAAGGAATAACAGGAAACTTTTTTCAGGAAAACAATACAGAATCATTGAAAGAAGCAATCTGTGAGTGGCTCCATAATCATCCTATAAAAGAATTAGAATTAAGAAAGGCCTGTTATTCCAAAATTGATAAGTATTACAATCCATATTATCAGTTAAATATTTTCAAGTTGGCTCTTAAATGAGATAATTATTTATTTTGTCTATGGTTGGAATTTCTAAAATACCGGAGTTAATAATAAATGCTGATGATTTGGGCATAAATGAATTTGTTAATCAAGAGATTGCCCGCTTTGCTGACATTGGCGCAATTTCTTCATCAAGTATTTTGGCTAATGGTCATGCCTTTTCTGAGGTCGAGCAAATTGTAAAAAAAAATCCTCAGATTTCTTATGGGGTACATTTAAATCTAGATGAATTTAAATCGTTAACAAATTCAACAGTTCTTATGGAGCATAGAATCGTTGATGAAAATGGATCTTTTATTAAGGGAGCGATATTTAATACTAATAGTATTAAAAAAGATCTAAGAAGAGCAATCGAAATAGAGTTGTGCACTCAAATCGAACGAATTAGGGACGCAGGAATTCATATTTCACATGTTGACGGTCATCATTTCTTACATACAAATAATGATTTATTTGAAATTATGTTTAATGTGTGTCAGGTCTATAAAATTAGAAATATACGGTTAACACCTATGCCTTCATTAAAAATCATTCTCTCCCAATTTAAAGAAATAAGCACTAACGGAATTCATACAACCAAAGCATCAACTTCTCTTGAGAAGAAAGCGGGTCGACTTGCTGCTGGTGTGGATAGAAGCATTGACTTATTATCCCGGAAATTATGGATTAAAAAAGCTAAGAAACGATTTGCTACAACAGATGGATTCTTTTCATACAAGGTATTCTTTGAGAACGTAAATCTGATAAGAATAAGCAATAAGTACAAAAGATTTGAATTGATGTGCCATCCAGGACATTCCATTTTCGATATTGAATCCGAGCTTGTTGAAAGACAGGCTTTGAGAAGCAAAATTAACTATAGGATGATTTCCTATAATGAAATCTGATGGATGATCTGGAATCGTTGAAGTTGTCGATTATTTCTATAGCAGTTAATCCATTCGTATTCCGTTAGAAATGATTGTTGTTTAACAGGTTAGAAATGTCGTCAACTGGAACTAATGTTGGCGATTTGATGAAGTACTAGTTAATAGGCACTTTCTCAAGATGAGTTATACCAAATAGTATAAAGATCAAATTTGTTTTTAATTATATGAATCTTTTAATGCAGAAATTTAAGTCCAGTCTCAGTAACATGGGGGGATTTAGTACATCAAGGAAAATCATTGTTTTTGAATCTGATGACTGGGGAAGCATTCGTATGCCTTCCCGTGAGGTATTTGAAACCTTGCAAAAAAGGGGTTTGGATTTGGCATCAGGAGATTCATACAGATTTAACTTTTA
>CAZLJI010000599.1:0-2097 GCA_964559565.1 uncultured Ignavibacteriaceae bacterium
CCCTCAACGATTGATTAACTGTATTTTGAACGGAGAGGATTACCAGGGCTGTATCATTTAGCCATCCCTCTCCATCATCACCTGCCAACAGTGATAAACTATATTCTCCATTCTCATCAAATGAGAGAAGTTCAGAATCATTTATTGACAGCGCACCGCTAAGAGGATTAATGAATAGTGCCCCATCGACATCCTGATCAAGCATACTGTAGAAAACATTTTGTCCTGCATCGGTTTCTGTTGCCTCAACCATTCCAATTACAAATCCGTTGTAGTTATTTGTATCCACCAGCTCAAATGCGTAGTCCTGTAAAACTGGCGGATTATTCAGACTACAGTATGAATTGATTGAAATCATTGTTGTTGCAGACATATTTCCAGGTCCATTGTCAATAACCTCAATAAGCAAGTTCTGTAAAGTATCAAAGTTGCGGGTGCCGGTGGAAAAGGTTAGCTCTCCGGTAAACTGATTAATTTTGAACAGGTCTGCATTTTTGCCACTTAGAATTGAATAAGTTAGATCATCTCCATCCGGATCTGCCCCTGCAACTGATCCAATGAGCGAACCGTTATTACAAAGGCCATTGAATGTTATAGACTGGGATTCCAGAGTCGGCTTATGATTTACAAGCAAATCGGTGACAATCACATCAGCATAGTCACTTTCATTTCCAGCCATATCAACAGAGGTAACAGTAACATAATAAGTTGAGTCATGGAATAGTTCCAGTATGGTATACTGGGTAGTCTTTCCAATAATGATAGGGGAAGGACTGCCGTTTATCTTTGCAACACCCAAATATGGAGGCAGTTCAGAATCTGTGTCAAAATAGATCTTATAACTTACTACATCCGGGTCTGGAACAGGATTCCAGGTAACTTTCACAGAATTATTGAATCCTTCAACCAATATCAACTCGGGTTTGCCCGGGGGTACACTATCCTCAAAGAAGACATATGTTATACCACTGGCGTAACCTGCATTACTTTCAACTGCGATTTTACTTAAGCCTCCAAATAATGATGATTGCAACATGATATTCAGCATTCCCTCTACAGCAGAGATTTGAACTCCCTCTTCATCCGGATCAAGGTCTTCATTCAGTATTGATCCATTATTGGCAGCAACAGTAAAAAGCTCATCGGTTAATACCATTGTTCCATTATTATAATAGATAGGAAGACTTTGAATTACGGCAACAGAAGTCCCATCTGCTGATATGGTGTCATTATCAGGGTTAAGTGAGATCTCCCCATCGGGCACAGCTGGTGCTACCGTATAAAGTCCAAGGCTGCCAATATTAGCTGTCACAGTATTAGATTCAGCATCGACAACACCTCCCACAAAATTCCATGAATGATTTGCCTTATCCTCGATGTAAATGCCCAATTGTGATTCATCATATGCTTCCACTTCTGCATCTTCATATTTAATTAATAGCTTAGCTGTCCCATTCAACTGGATATCTATAGGCTCAATCTGGTAAAATCCACCAATACCATATTCAAGCTTATAAAGCTCCTGAGCCTTATGCTTGGTCATTTCATGAGCCTGGAATGCTTCCTGAGAGAGAGATTCGCCTGTGTTTTTTCCCGCAGATCCAAACCATCCCCATGACACGCAATAGATGCTATCGACCCCCTGGGGAACAATTGCGGGATCAATTGTAAGATATGATCCTCCTTCCCCCAGGATGAATTGTGTCTCCTCAACAGCACCTTTTTTAAATGGACTGATAAGATCCAGGACCTGGTAAGTTCCTATCAGAACTCTCAGGTACAAGGGAACATCATCAATGAACTGTTGAATTACATCATCATGATTTACAGCTATATCATAAATATTAGTCGTATATGTTTCTTGCGGCAAATGTCTGAAATTATAGAATACACCTTTTTCAATCATTTTCGACCGTCCTTCTTCAATCACAGTTCCGCCACCCAGACTGGCTGTCAGGGGCACCAATGCTGCAACACCAATGTAAAGATCAAGAGGCTCATCCTCAGTGAAGTCAGTCCTGTGCTTCTCATAGTTGATCATCAGGTTCCCATTGCTAAATTCATCAGACAAAGTTGCTATGATATCAAACATCTGCT
>CAZLJI010000600.1:0-2088 GCA_964559565.1 uncultured Ignavibacteriaceae bacterium
AGATATGCAAGGTCTGCACCAGCTAATCCGGGAGTACCTTTGGCAAGAACTTCAAGATTTACTTTTTCTTCGAGAGGAATATTTCTTGTGTGAACTTTTAAAATACCTTCTCTTCCTTTTACGTCCGGTCTGTCAACAACAACCTGGCGATCAAATCTTCCTGGTCTCATTAATGCGGGATCGAGAACATCAGGCCGGTTGGTCGCTGCAATTATGATTACTCCGCTATTCTGTTCAAAACCATCCATCTCGACGAGCAATTGATTAAGTGTCTGTTCTCTTTCATCATGTCCACCTCCAAGACCTGCACCGCGGTGTCTTCCAACTGCATCAATCTCATCGATAAAAATGATACAAGGCGCATTCTTTTTTCCTTGTTCAAATAGATCTCTTACACGACTGGCACCAACTCCAACAAACATTTCCACGAAGTCTGCACCGCTTATCGAGAAGAATGGAACGCCTGCTTCTCCGGCAACTGCACGGGCAAGTAAAGTTTTACCTGTTCCGGGAGGTCCTAATAAAAGTACACCGCGAGGAATTTTTCCACCAAGTTTTTGAAACTTTGTTGGCTCTTTTAAAAATTCAATTATTTCCTGAAGTTCAACTTTGGCTTCATCTGCACCAGCAACATCGCGAAATGTGACTTTCTGGCCTGACTGACTAATAAGTTTCGCTTTACTTTTTCCAAAAGAAAATATTCCACGTGAACCGCCACCCTGCCCTTGCATTCGTCTCATAATTATTATCCAAACTGCAATTATCAGAAGCCAAGGTAAAAAGCCGAGAAGAATGTTGAGCCATTCGCTGGACTGTTTATCGAATGAATAAGTTATTCCTTTTTCTTTCCAGAGTGCTTCTTCATCTCTAATAATCGGTTCAGGAATGTAAACGGAAATAGCTTTAACGTTTGTAGCTGTTCCATTAATATCTATTGAGGTCTCTGAAGTTAAATTAGCACGGAAAAAGTAATCGTTAATATCAGATTTTGTTATCGTAGCTTCTTTTATTTTATCTGTTTCATTAACGAGTCTTCGGTATTCAGCAAAAGGAATATCAACATAAGTTTCTTGACTGGTTCTGAAGACCTGCATAACAATTACTGCTGCAACAATCACTGCACCCCATCCAAACACCATCCGTAATACTTTCGACCAATCAAAATCATCCGGTTTGTTTGGACCGGAACCTTTGGGACTTTTAGGTGGTTTTTTTTCGCCGTTATTATCGGCCATAAAAAAATTTCTAATATCTAAATTCATTAAAAAAATTATTCTCCTTTTTCATTTAAAACGTAAATTCCTCTCAAATTTCGATATTTTTGAGCATAATCCAGACCATAGCCGACAACGAATTTATTCGGAATTCTGAAACCAATATAATCAATTTTCACATCATATTTAAGGCTTCCGGGCTTCACTAACAGAGAAACAACTTTCATACTATTCGGACTTTTCTCAGAAAAAAGTTCCTCAATGTATTTCAATGATAGTCCCGTATCAACAATATCCTCAACAATGATAATATCTCTTTCGTTCACCTCGCAGTTTAGTTCCTTAAGCAATTTCACATTGCCAGAAGAAATTTTTGCATCACCGTAACTTGACAACTTAAAGAAATCAACTTCACAATCGATGGTTAGATATCTAATGAGATCCGACATAAAAAGAAATGAGCCATTTAGTACCCCGATGAAAATTGGTACTGAGGATTTAAATTCAGAAGAAATCTGTAAAGCAAGTTCTTTAATTCTATTTTGAATTTGTGCTTCAGTAAAAAGCGGAACAAATTCATCAGTGCCGATGAGAAGCTTTTCGGGTGAAGTCATTTTTCTGTCACAGTTAGTTTTAGAATCTTATTCGTTTTTGATATTACTTTGAATCTTTCGTCAATCCTAAGACCGATAACCCATACAATTTTTCCTGAGTTAGTTAAAACAAGATGTTCCTTTTTTCTTTCAGAAGAAATTTTTTCATCAGCTAGAAAATCAGAAATCTTTTTTGTGCCCTTCATTCCAATTGGTTGAAACTTATCTCCGGCTCTCCATTTTCTGATTTCAAATATTTTTTTCAGCCCATCGCCAGAAAT
>CAZLJI010000601.1:0-2086 GCA_964559565.1 uncultured Ignavibacteriaceae bacterium
CTGTGGTACATCATGGCATGCCGCACTAGTTGGTGAGTATATGATTGAGAACCTTGCACAAATACCTGTTGAAGTAGAATATGCCTCAGAATTCCGATACAGAAATGCAGTGCTTGGTCCTGATGACATTGTAATAGCAATTTCACAAAGCGGTGAGACTGCAGACACATTAGCCGCAGTAAAAGAAGCTAAAACTAAGGGAGCTACAGCATTAGGAATCGTCAATGTTGTCGGAAGTTCGATTGCAAGAGAAACCGAAGCAGGAATTTACATACATGCAGGTCCCGAAATAGGAGTTGCCTCAACTAAAGCATTTACATCACAATTATCCGTATTAACATTACTCTCGCTTTATTTGGGAAGAATGAGGACTCTTTCTCAAAGTGACGGAAAAAGAATTGCATCAGCAATACTCGAAATTCCTGCTCAAATGGAAAAGATACTGGCTCAGGAAGAGAAAATTAGAAATATAGCAAAACAATATTTGAACGTAAAAAACTTTCTTTATCTTGGCAGGGGATTTAATTTTCCGACTGCACTTGAAGGTGCTTTGAAGCTTAAGGAAATTTCATATATTCATGCTGAGGGTTATCCTGCCGCAGAAATGAAGCACGGACCAATCGCTTTGATTGATGATAACATGCCGGTTGTTGTAATAGCTATTAAAGATGAAATTCATGACAAGGTACTATCGAATATTCAGGAAGTCCGCTCACGCAACGGCAAAGTTATTGCTATTGCTACCGAAGGCGATGAAGAAATCAAAAAATTTGCTGAACATGTTATCTATGTTCCCGATACTTTACCCATGCTCACACCTGTTTTGGCAGTCATTCCATTGCAGTTGATGGCATATTTCATAGCAGATGAACTAGGCAAAGATGTTGACAAACCGAGGAATCTTGCGAAAAGCGTAACTGTGGAATAATTCCCAATTACGAATTACTAATGATTCTTTTGCTGTCTTATGAGCTTGTCGAAGGACGGTCTCTTAAGACCATCCTTTTAAAGACTAAATATTTATGAACGAAGAGGCTTGCAAGGTTGAATATATTGAAAACGGATTTAATTAAGACTATTCAATCAAATTATCCTTAAGAACCTATATAACTTGAAAAACTGTCAATCTACCTAACCTTATTATCTCAGTCTCTTTTAATCTTGGAAATCTTTTGTGAAAATTCTAAAACTCTAAATTAATACCAATACTTGGAAGTATTCCTAAATTCGTACCATACTCGGCTTGTCCTGTTCTTGGATTCCAACGAATCTGAGAGACATTTTCCCTTCCATAAACATTTTGGACATCAATATATGTTGTCAAAGCCATGTTAGAAAAGTCCCACTTTTTGTCAATTCTTAAATCAAGAGCGTGATAAAAAGGTAATCTCTCACCTTCATTATATAGGGAATAATCGAGTCTGCCATCAGGTAAATAGGGTGTTGTTGGCAATCCTGTAGAAGCTCTGAATTTTCCGGCAATCTCCCAATCTTTATTAATTCTGTATCCTAATGAAAAATTAAATATAATTCTTGAATCAAATGCACCGGGTCTTTCAATTCCATCCAGTGAAGTGAATCTTGTTTCACTGTAAGTCAAACTCAATAATCCGAAGATAGGAATATCACTCAGTTTCTTTTGAATGAAAAGTTCAGCACCTCTCGAAAAACCTTTTCCGGTCATTGACAGGGGCTCCAATCCATAGGGTATTTCATTGCTAATGTCATCAAATCCTGATGGAGCAAGAACTGCCTGCGGTCTCCAAACCCTTCCGGGATAATCAGAGTACCATTTGTAATAAACTTCGAGCTGAACTTTTAAATCTTCCATTGGAGTGTGATCGTACCCCAGAACAATCTGGTCTGCCTGAATTGCTTTCAAAGGTTCAGTTGAGCCGCCGACAAGCCAGATAAATGAAGGTGCCTGATAGTATCTTCCACCACTGAATGTTACTGCTGAAACATCATTCAATTGACATATAACAGACAATCTTGGAGAGAAGTATAATTTTGGTTCGGTAATCTCGTAGTAATCCATTCTCCCGCCTAAAGTTATTTTATGCCTTCCAATAGCTGTTGTCAAACT
>CAZLJI010000602.1:0-2084 GCA_964559565.1 uncultured Ignavibacteriaceae bacterium
ATTATATAACCAGACTTTATTCACTTCCTATTCCCACTCTTAAACCATTTCAGACATTATTCATTGACCTGCGATATGACTAATGACAACTTTCAAAAATATTAAAGTACTAATTCAGTCAATATTAGATGACATTAAAGAAGGTTTTATAATAATTGAAGAATCAGGCCGGATTCTTTTAATCAACAATAGTGCAAAAAACATTTCTTGATTCAATCAATCAATAACATACTTGCAGGATTATCTGATTTACGATTGATGGCACGAACTAATTGAAACTCCCAGATCCAGAACTAAAAATGAATTCGAAGTCAACTTAGATTTATTCACTTTGAAGTCAAAACGTGGAGCTTTCATATTTGTAAAATTTATTTTGAAAGAAATTATTTTCGATCACAAAAAAGCACTTATCAAATTCGTACCACATCAGGTAAGTCTCCCCTCAACTTCATTGAAATCGATTGCATTATTGCCATCTGACATTGAATATGTTGATGTAAATAATAAATTTTGCGAGTTAGCAGATCTTTAAAAATTTCAACTTAAAGGGAAGAGTTACAGGGAAATCATTCATGCTCAGCAGAATATATTTTTCGACGCAATTGAGAAATATCAGTCCGAGCTAATAAATCCAATTGCTAAAAAGGGAAGTTCAATGTTTAATTTTTCATTGAAAGAGGGGAAAGAGATAGTAGAAGTTTCGGTAATTGATAATGATAGAAAAATTATCGCATTGGTAGGTTTTTCCCGTGATACTCCTTCAAGTCTACCGATTAAGAACAGTGGGATAAATGGGGCAATCTTTGGTGATTTAATTTCTTCATTACCTGTTCCGATTGCAGTTATTGAAAATTATGTAAAAATCAAGCTTTGTAATCAGGAATTTTGTAAATTGATAAAGAAGAATTCTGAAGATATACTGAATTCTGATTTAATAAGTTTATTTCCTCGCGGATAATGTGATGCAATTTAAGACTTCGCGAAAAATGGCTCAGATGGCATAATAATTGAGTTAAATGAGAGTTTAGAAGTAATTCCTGGCCGGGAAATGGATACCATTGAAAAATTTCCAGGTATTATAAGGAAGAGAATAAAGAAGATTTAATTATACTATATTTTACTAAATCAATTAAAAAAATGAATGCCAAAAATTTTCGTTGAGTAGAGATACAATGTTAGACATAATACTTAAAAATAATCCAAAACCAATTATTATTTACGACAAAGAAAATTTAAGATTTCTTGAAGTAAATGAAGCTGCTCTAAATCTTTATGGTTATTCTGAAGAGGAATTTCTTCAAATGGATTTAACTGATCTTTACACACCGGAAGATATCCAGACCTTATTAGAAATTTCAGAGCAAAATGTTAAAGAAGGAGAACTAAGTAAACCATTTAGACACAGAAAGAAAGACGGAAGTTATGTATTTGTAAGAATAAGTAAATTCAGATATGAATTTGATGCTATTGATTCTTACTTAAATATAATTGATGACGTAAGTGATCGATTAGAACTAGAGAAATATAACCAACTCTTTAAATCTGCATTCGATCATACAAATGATTTGATTTTTGTGACTGATCCTACTGGTCTGATAACATTCGTTAATGATTCCACTTCCAGAAATCTTGGAATTCCAAAGTTGGATCTGATTAATACTTCAATTACATCACATTGCGATGATGAAGACAGAATTTTCATCAATAGCTCAGTATTCCAGTCTCATATAAAGGAAACATCAACATTCACAATTAAATTAAAAACTTCAGATGGAAATTTGATCGAAGCTGAAATGACTTCAACTCCAGTTTTTAATGTTAATCAGGAGGTTGAATCTTTCTCTTTGATTGCAAGGATTTTCGCAGCACAAAAATCTTTTTATTCGGGAACTAAGGAAGTCATTAAAGAGGTTGTGAAAGAAGTAGTCGTCGAAAGGCCTGTGGTCGGTAAAGTTAAGGACTCTGAATTGGGAACGTCATTTCTTTCAAGCGTTTTTCATGAGATTCTTACGCCAATGAATGTCATCCTTGGCTTTTCACAGGAGCTATCTGAAAGCATCCAGAATATGACTCCCGAGCAGAAA
>CAZLJI010000603.1:0-2084 GCA_964559565.1 uncultured Ignavibacteriaceae bacterium
CAAATGAATGGAGCGTTTAATGAAATGTCCTTCTTTAACGCTGCGCCTGAAAACGTACCTGAAATGTTGAAACATTACGATGAATGGGGTTCACCAAGTACTTATCCACATTTTTCTGCAGCCTGGGCAGTCGCTATGGATGCACCTTTTGCCTGGACAAAACAAATGGCGGCCGATTTCGGCGGCACCCGTAATGGAATGGTAATTCATTGGCCAAATGGAATTAAATCTAAAGGTGAATTGCGTTCACAGTTTGGTCACGTTAATGATATAGCTCCAACAATTTATGAGATAAGCGGAATTCCTGCTCCAAAAATTGTTAATGGAATTGAACAAAGACCTATTGAAGGAACGAGCCTGGCGTATTCATTTAATGATGCGAGTGCAAAAGAAAAACATACAGTTCAGTATTTTGAAATGTTTGGTAATCGCGGAATCTATCAGGATGGCTGGCTGGCAAGAACCATCCACCGCGCACCCTGGGCACTTCAACCGCCTCAGACACTACAGGAAAATAAATGGGAATTGTACAATACTCTTGAAGACTTCAGTTTATCAAACGATTTAGCTTCAAAGAATCCTGATAAGTTAAAAGAAATGCAAGAGCTCTTTATGAAAGAAGCCGAAAAGTATCACGTGCTTCCAATTGATGACAGACTATTGATTCGAATGAATGCTAAATCAGTCGGCAGACCTGTATTACTTGGTGAACGCACTTCCGTTTCCTACTTTGAAGGAATGAGAGGAATGGGTACAGATATTTTTATTGACTTACGTAACACTGGCTACAAGATGACTGCTGAAGTTGAAGTTGGTGCAAATTCAAATGGAGTCATTGTATGTCAGGGCGGAAGGTTCGGTGGATTTTCATTGTATATGAAGAATGGAAAGCCAGCTTTTACATATAATTTGCTTGGACGTCAATCGACTGACATAATTTCAACTCAAGCACTTCAACCTGGTAAGTATACAATCGTCTACGACTTTAAATATGAAGGCGGTGGACCAGGTAAGGGAGGAGTTGGTACAATTACAGTTAATGGTAATAAGGTTGCCGAAGGTAAACTAAACCAAACACAGCCCGGAGTATTTTCTGTTGATGACTTAGCAGATGTTGGAATTGATGAAGGTACTATGGTGGCCAATTATGGCGGATCTTCTAAGTTCAATGGAAAAATAAATAAAGTGAACATTGAGGTAAAGAAGTGAGAGATAATAAATAATACATAAGTGCTCTGCTCCAAAATTGAGCAGGGCGCTTTTACTTTATTACTAATGAAAAGACTACTTACAATAACAGCTATTTTTGAGGGGATCACCGGACTTGTACTGATGAGTGTCCCGTCCCTTTTTGTAATGATTCTTCTGGGTGATAAGCTTGTTGAGCCCGCCGGAATAATGATTAGTCGATTAGCCGGAGTCGCTTTGATAACGCTTGCAATAATATTTTGGTTTTATAGAAAAGTTCCGGACTCATTAGTAATTATTAGAGCAATGTTATTATACAATGTTGCTGCGTCTGCTTTACTAATATATGCGGCATTAATTGGGTTTTCAGGTTTGGGTTTATGGCCGGCAGTACTGTTGCATATCGGTATGGCGCTATGGTGTATTCAATTACTTAAGACAAAATAATTATTACAATTATAAAGGAAATAAAATGAAAAACTTCTATCTGTTCTTAATCGTATTATTAATTTCTTCAACATCCCTCCTTGCACAGCGCCAGGGAATAAGTATCGGTCGTAACGTATACTTTCCAGTTGGTGACTGGGCTGAAATTGCTAGTACTTGTTTTGGAGGTTCTGCAACATTCGAGCATCCATTAGGTCGAAATATTCAAGGTGTTA
This sequence comes from uncultured Ignavibacteriaceae bacterium, assembly GCA_964559565.1. Classification (GTDB taxonomy): domain Bacteria; phylum Bacteroidota; class Ignavibacteria; order Ignavibacteriales; family Ignavibacteriaceae; genus IGN2. The sequence goes on from CAZLJI010000603.1 coordinate 1,851, forward strand.
TTTACACCGGTTACACAGTATTTCCCGGTGATGCAGACGGAACCGATTGGACAATAGTTCCGCTGCTTGCAGGTGCAAAATTTTATTTTACTCCTAAGCTGGATTGGTACGCTGCTGTTCTTCTTGGTGCAAATTTCGTCACTGCTAAATCCGAAATATTGGGAGTAGAATACTCAGCATCTTCAACCGAGTTTGCCGGCAATGCCAACTTTGGCTATGAAATAAAAACAAGTG
>CAZLJI010000604.1:0-2076 GCA_964559565.1 uncultured Ignavibacteriaceae bacterium
AATGGGCATTTATTTGGGTAGCACTTGACCAAGTAGTTCCTGACAAGGTTCGAGATTTAAATTGTATTGCAAAACCATATTCCCACTGATCATAGAAAAAATCTATCAGGTATCCATAAGCCTTGGAGTTTTTCACGCGATGAGCTTTCTGATCCCGTGGTAACTGTTTGAGGATCTTGCCATGAAGAATAATATTTGTCTCTGGTTTTGGCAGTGCCCAGGCTTGCCCAAGGATCTGTTTCGTTATCAGTGTTATACCCAACATGAACTCTATTATCAGAAACAGAAATCGTAGGAAATCCACCCACTTCAGAACCATAACCAGTTACATACTCGATTGAACCCCATTGATCATTTGATACTAATTGATAATATGTTTCATAATCGTTGCCGTTATCCTTCAGGGCATATACTATGTGAAGTCCACGATAATCATAAATTATATCGACTCCGTTGCATGTATTGCTGCCAATAGATTGATTAACCGGATTACCCCATGAACTACCAGCATTTGTTGATTTTCTAAATTTCAGGTTGCTTCCAAGTTTATAAACAATATATACCTTATTATTATCACCAGAGATATTGGGGAATTCAGCACTACCTGATGTCTCTATGGTTGCACTCCTAACAACCGAGCCAGATGAATTCAATAGATAGTACTTAATCGAATTTGAAGCATCAGAATTTTGGACAACGATATGATTGCCATCCCTGTTCGTAAACATATCCATCTTTACTACGTTTTGTTCATTAATGGTTGTTGGTACTGTTGTATTCCAGCTAGGAGTTTGTGATAATACAACTAGATTAAATAATACTATAAAAAAAAATAACTTTTTCATTTTTTCACCTTTTTTTTCAAAAAATTATTTGAGTAATAACGCTTTAATTGTCTTGGTGTAATTGTCTGCCGTAAATCTTATTAAATACACCCCTGAAGGAAGCAATTTCTCATTGCTATCCATTACATCCCAGTTTAAAGTGTAGCTACCAGGAGATAACTCGTCATCTAACAACATTGATATTTCTTTCCCCAATATGTTATAAACCTTTACTGATATTTTGGAATATTCAGGGACGTCAAATTTGATCTTAGTGCCTGAATTAGATGGATTAGGATAATTGCCATATAGATTAAACTTTCTCGGATACTTGAACTGATTTTCATTTAAATCAATTGTGAATTCGGGCTTGTAAACAAATGTTAATAATTTTAAACCAACATTTTGAACGATATCATCAAGAGTTATTATAATTTCTTCCCGCTCATCGTTAATCAGATCATACATTACTGCTCCGTAGTAAACGCTGTTCCTTCCAGCAAGAGCCAAATCATTTTGCTTGAAATAAAAAAGCTCATAGGTTTGATGGTTAGTGCTTCCATTGAACTTTAAAATTAACACTGTCTGTTCTATACAAACCATCATTTCCTCTATTCCATCTTTATCTACATCAACTGCCTGATAGTTTTGTGCAAAGAAAGAAAAGACGCCAATAAGATCAATTCTTCCAACAGCTAAATAATGATCATTTCCATCTGACTCAAAAATTGTTATTCTTGTCATTGGTCCGATTCCGGGATAAAAAGCATCCCCGCCAATCCAAATTTCTTTCTTATCATTTCTGTCTATGTCATTGGTTTGTGCAACCTGATATGCATTATATGTTTCAACATTGCCAAGCCAAGTAGGAGCATATGAGTTGTTATCGTTATTTTCTATACATAGAACAAAACCGTGTGTACTTCCTGAAAAGAATTCGATCTTTTCATCATAATCAAAATCATCAATTGCGAAACCACCGAATTCGAAGTCCGTGGAAGTATAGTCGTATGAGTAGACTGAGTCAAAATTGAAAAATGATGAATTGAATTCAAACATGTTAATTTTCTGATTGAGGGTGACAAAGATTTGATCTGTAAATTCATCTTTATCCCAATCACCAAAAAAGTTGTCGTTTTGCTGCGTATATTCTTCGAACGGATAAAAAACGAATGATAATATTTTTGCCAAGCTATCGAATGCAGCTTTCCTATAAAACAAATAACTGTTACCCGGATAAAGACTATCATCA
>CAZLJI010000605.1:0-2063 GCA_964559565.1 uncultured Ignavibacteriaceae bacterium
ATGGTGACCCGTGCTATTATTTCAAAATTAAGATAGAGGGTGAATGGAGTAAAGACCCTCTTGACAATGATGCTAATGTCAACTTTGCTATAAATCCGATTTGGATCCAATTCCTGACAAAATCAAACAGTGGTGATCCATGGATAAAATCAAGGTCTAAACAATACAATTATATTGCCGGCAATACCATAACATTTAGTGAAGAATTTATTTTTACTTCAGATACGGACTTATTCATTGCTCCAAATATTTCAAGATATGACGATGCAACTTTAATTGATATCATCAATCCAATTCAGAACTGGAGTTTTTTCTGGATGAGAATTACAGTAACTAAATGCCCAAAAACTTCCTGGTTCAATTTATACTCCATACCGGCTGACGGTCCTAACGGAGTAAGCGTTAAAACAGGATTTATACCCGTAGCCGCTAATGAAGGACTACCCTTTAATGGTTATTATGAGGTGCATTGTTATTGCAAAGTATCTGAAGAGATAGCAGTCGGTTCAACACCTGCAAGTTTATTGGATGCTCAGACTTTAGAACTGCGCGGAGTGAATGGAGCCTGGCTTGAAGTATGCAGAAGCAATACGCACATTGGCGTTACTCCTCCTAATCAGGATAAAGTTATGGGACATTCATTGCAGGGGTCTGGTATTTTATATGTTAATAATATTGTTACAGGCTTAAGGGATATTGAATACAGAGTGACCTTGCCTAATGGAATATTTAAGACTCTGGTTGACGGTTATGCTCATATTAAATATCAGGGAGCCAATTTAGGCATAAATGCGAAAGATTAATTTACCGAGAGCTTTAGCTCTCGGAACTAATATGAAATTAAATAACTATTTCAAAACAAATATAAGGAGTTTACCATGATTGGTGGCGGTCAAAGTTTAACTGACTGGTTCCGTGTCCGGAAAAACACTGGTGGAACTGATTATGAAATTCTCTCAGGATTAACCGGAGAGACAGTAGCAACTGCAAGAACTGATAAAGCTTTCTCGCTTATCGAACTTGCTGATACAAAACCTCAGTTCCAGGACGATGGAACTGTTCAAATTTCATTTGATAATTATCAGGATGATGAAGGTCTTTATGATTTTCTGGATGCGGTCAATCCTCCGGCATCCTCCTCAGGCGCTTCGAAACCTGATGTTACCCTCGAAACAGGTGTTAAGAAACTTGGTTCATCAGGTTCCACAGATTCTTTAGTTCTTGGTTTAACCTATGGTGCATATAGTACTGATGGTACTAAAATCAAGTGTCTTGCTTCACTTGGCAATATAAAGAAAACATCCGGCTCGTATGGCCAAAAAGCAGATGACTGGTCGAAGCCGACATTCGAATTTGTTGGTACAATTGCAGAGTTCGATCTCGAAATCGCAGCCGGTATTTTCCATTCAGGTGTTGGCGGGCTTATTGATGCAACAGATGTTGCTACCAAGATTCCGAAAATCGCAAAAGGCGCCGGGTACGCTCGCAAGTTTGTCGCAAAACACACATAATAAGTAGCATCTTCTTTCCCCCTCTAATAAGAGGGGGTTTGGGGGTGTGTCTTTCAATAACATAAGAAGTAAAACACATGGAACATGAACTTAATTATTATGATAAAACAGGTCAACTAAAGACTTTAAAAATTAGAAATAAATTTCTGACTCCGTACCTGCGTTCTCAGATCATTAAACTTGATGCATCCACTCAGCTGGCTTTCAAGGAATATGAACAAGCTGAAAAAGCAAAGGAAGATCCGGAAAAGGTAAATAAGCAGAAAGAGCGTATTGATGAATATGTAGCTGAGATGAAGGTTAAATATCCTACTCTTTCCGAAGAGGATATTGAGAAATCGAAACAGCTTTATGTTGTAAGACTTCTCTCTGATATGTCCCCGGAGGATATAAAATCAACTGAAGAAACTTTAATCAACAACTGGGACCATAACGATAAATGGACTGTTGAGTTCTTTAAGCTGACAATTGATACTTCACTTTTGTCGGAAGAGGAAAAGAAATTATTTGCAACGGATTATGATTCAGACTTCTGGCTGAATGTTGATATCG
>CAZLJI010000606.1:0-2057 GCA_964559565.1 uncultured Ignavibacteriaceae bacterium
AGAAAAAATGTTTGAGCTTGAATCGGATAGATTTATGAATCTAAATTATCCTGAACACGATTTCAAGGTCGAAGCAGGAGCAGTTAAGGGTGAATACACAAAGAACTTCGCCAATCCATATCAGCGTCTTTATGAAAGTTTGTTGAATACAGCATTTGATGCTCATACTTATAAACATACAACTATGGGATTTTTTGAAGACATAGTTGATATGCCAAATCAGTATGAATATTCACGTAAGTTTTTTGATAGGTATTACAGACCCGAATATTCTACCATCGTAGTTGTTGGTGATGTAACGGCTGAAAAAGTAAATAAGCTTGCCGAGAAGTATTTCAGTGAATGGAAGCCGGGGAGTTATTCAGTTGCAATACCACCAGAACCCAAGCAATTAGAAAAAAGAACTGTTCATCTTCAAGACGGTTCAATACCTCCTTATCTGAGTCTTAATTATAAAGGTCCGGCATTTAGTGATACTAAAATTGATATGGCTGCACTTGATGTATTAAGCACAATTCTCTTTTCACAGAATTCAGATCTTTATAAAAAATTAGTCGTTGTAGAACAGAAGCTCAGATTTCTTGGTGGTGGCGCTATGAATTCACGAGATCCTTACCTGATAAATATCCAGGCTTCATTTATGAACAAAGATGATTTTCAATATGTTAGGGATGAAATAACAAAGGCAGTTGAGAATATTAAAATAAACGGTGTTAGCCAAAAGATTCTTGATGAAACCAAATCAAATTTAAAGTACGACTACGCAATGAGTATTGATAACCCTGATGCAATTGCAAATTCATTATGTCATTTTATTTATCTCACAGGTGAACCAGAATCATTGAATAATTTTTATTCTCTTTACGATAAAGTTACAAATGAAGATATTAAAATGGTTGCTGAGAAGTTCTTTATTGAAAGCGGTCTAACCATTGCTACAATTTCTGAGGATGAAAAAGGAGGAGTTGAATAATGAAAACATTAATTATTTCAATTTTGTTGAGTGGATTTATTATGGCACAGCAAGTTGTTGAATTAAAACAGCCGAATTCTTCAAAGATAGTTGTGAAATTTATGTTTAAGAACGGATCCATCTGTGATCCTGAGGGCAAAGAAGGATTAACTTACTCTACCGCTCAGTTAATTACTCAAGGTGGAACAGGTGAACTGACATTTAATGATATTCAGGATAAAATTTATCCAATGGCATCGGGATATTATTCGATGGTGGATAAAGAAGTAACCATTTTCACCTTTCAGTTTCATAAAGATTGGATGGATCAATTTTACCCGATAATGATAGGTTTAATAACTAATCCTTCTTTGAATGAATCAGATTTTGACAGAGTGAAAAATAATCAGCAGGCTTACGTTGATCAGGTAATCCGTGCTTCTTCAGATGAAGAATACAGCAAAAAAGCTCTTGAAGATTTTCTCTTCCGCGGAACAATTTATCAACATATGGTTGAAGGAAAAACATCTTCAGTCTCATCAATCACTTTGGAGGATGTTAAAAAGCATTATAAAAATTTCTTCACCAGAAATAATGTGATGATTGGCATTGCAGGGAATTATCCGGATTCATTTATTGAAAAAATCAAAAGTGATATTCAAAAACTTCCTGATATAGAACCAGCTATACCTTCTGCGCCTGTTGTTAAAATGCCTGATGGAATTGATGTAGAAATAATTTCTAAAGAAGGTGCCTTCGGATCTGCGATTTTTACTGGTTATCCATTAAGTATAACAAGAGCTAATGATGAATTTGCAGCTCTGATGGTTGCAAATTCTTATTTAGGTGAACACAGAAAATCTTACTCAAAATTATACCAGGTAATTCGTGAGCAACGTTCAATGAATTACGGTGATTATTCATACATCGAATGGTATCACAATGGGGGAGGGAATATGGTTCCTCCGTCTGGTGTACCGAGACAATCTAATTATTTTTCTATCTGGATCAGACCCGTGCAAATAGCAAAACAGTTGAAGATGCAGTACGAAGAATTGAAGGATGTGAAGGTCGGTCACGCTCACTTTGCATTGAGGGTGGCTTT
>CAZLJI010000607.1:0-2056 GCA_964559565.1 uncultured Ignavibacteriaceae bacterium
CTCATTGTCTGAAACAAATCTGGTCTCATTTGTTTCGACAGCAATTCTCTGTGCGTGTGGCAGAGATATTGCGCCAAGATTATATGCAACTACTTTAATAAAACCGAGTTCTGATAATGCATCAAATCTATGATTCCCGTTAACAATTTCAAAATATCCTGTATCTAGCTCCCTTACGATAATATTTTCAATCTGTCCATTTCTCATTATATTTTTTTTGAGTTTTTCTTTTAATTCATCATTATCAAGCTTATAATTCCAGTTAGCTTTTATAAGTTTTTCAATGGGAATTTCGATGTAATTCTTTGTTAATGTCTTTGGCATTTATTAAATCCTTTCAATTTGTTGCATTATTTATCATTTTTCCTTAACAAACTTACTTTTTAACAGATGGATTTTACACCGTGATTTATTACAAAATTTATTAAATAAACTTTGTTATTGTTTCTGTTAAAACAGAGCATTCACCCGGATTTAATTTCGCAATGTGTTCTTTTTCTATTATTAAATCCTGGAACCTCATTTGAAAAAGTTAAATCTATTTGGAGTTGTCTATCCGTACGAAGATTGCATAAATGCAGTCACTGTGAGTAAGTTCCTTGATACACTTGCTTCGGGTGAGGAATTCACTGTTTACATCAACTCTCCCGGCGGTTCTGTTTTTGAAGGGCTGGCAATATATAATTTGTTGTCTGAATATTCTTCAAGGATGACGAACAAAGTTATCGGCGACGCATCCTCAATTGCTTCTGTAATTGCCTGTGCAGGCGGACCTGGGAAAACACTCATAGCTGAGTCTGCTCTTATGCTGATCCACAAACCCTGGACTTTTGCTGTTGTTGATGAAGATTATATCAAGAAGCTTGAGAAGGAACTTGAAACAATTAAAAATTCCATCATAACTGTTTACTCGCGCAAGACCGGAAAGCCTTCTAAAGAGTTGAATGACATGATGACACAAGCTGAATATCATTCTGCCAATGATTGTGTAGAAATCGGATTTGCAGACATGGTCTATGTGCCCGGTGATGAAGAGACATCAATAAAGAACCAATCTGAAAAGATTGTGAAGCAGCAAATGAATAAGTATCTGATAATGAATTTAAATATTTCCGAACCAAAAAAGGAGTTCAAAATGACAATTGAAGAAGCCTTGAATAAAATAGGGGCACTTGAAAATAAAGTTAAAATGCAGGATGAGCAGGCTATTGCCAATCAGACTCTCATCAGTGATTTAACTTTGCAGAATAATCAGCTGAACGATTTAAATCAAAAACTTCAGTTTGAAAAAGATGCAGCAACTGTTGAGAACGCTTCTCTTCAGGCCAAACTCGACAACCAGACTCAGGAGATGATACTTTCAGAAGAAACCGAGTTTTGCAATAAACTTGTTTCCGATATGAAGCTCACTCCGGTTGAAAAAGATGCACAAATTAAAGTTCTTGTGAATTTCCGCAATCAGCCGGATGTTATGTATGATGAAAAAAAATCACTGTACAATCACCTCCGCGATACTTTGGAAGCAAGACAGCCATTCGCTGACTTGACCAATGCTATCAGTACTCCGGTTGTTACCAACAACGCTCCTAATAAGGATTTTGTTGCGACTGAAGAAATGCTGGCTACAGCAGAAGGCAGAGCAGCCATTGATGCCGAGATCAGAAGCAGAATGGCAGCGAATAATACCGACTATGAAACAGAATTAAATAATTTAAGAAAGGGCGACTAAATGCCAACATCAAGATTAGAATCACTTAGAGGCAGTGTTGATCCTATCCTTACAGGATTGGCACAGGGAGTTTCAAACGAAGCTTTTGTTTCCGAAGCGCTAATGCCTACAGTTCCTGTTGATAAAGAAACAGGCAAATATCCCGAGTTCGGTTCGGAGCACATGAAGATTCATGATGCTGAAAGAGCCATCGGCGATGATAAAGTTAAACGTATCCCCAAGGAAGATTATGTCATGAAGTCATTTGCTCTCAAAGAGTATGCTCTTGATGTCATGATTGACCACAGGGAGATGGAGAATGCGAAGGAAATTCTGAATCTCGATCAG
>CAZLJI010000608.1:0-2054 GCA_964559565.1 uncultured Ignavibacteriaceae bacterium
AAAAACACGATGAATCCAGAAGATCCCGGAACTTTAATCTCCGGTGAAGCAAATGGTAAAGGAATCAAAGCAATTGCTGCCAAAGATGGAATCACCGCTGTCAAAATTAAATCAGGTCGAATGCTTCTCGCATATGGATTTTTGCGAAAAGTTTTTGAAGTCTTTGAACGATTCAAAACTCCAATTGATATGATTACTACTTCTGAAGTTGCCGTTTCTGTCACAATTGATGATACAACTTATCTTTCTGAAATAACAGAGGAACTAAAATATTACGGTGCTGTTGAAGTTGATTCCGATCAAACAATAATTTGTGTTGTGGGAGAAAACCTGATCGAGCAGAAAGGAATCATCAATAAAGTATTTGAAGCTTTAAAGCAATTTAATTTAAGAATGATTTCGTATGGTGGAAGCAGACACAGCATTTCCATTCTCGTAAGTGCCGATGATAAAAAGAATGCTCTCAATTCACTCAATGCAATCTTTACCACCTGAGGCAGACAAGTAAAAATGTTCAACAAAGAAATCATATCTAAGTTTAGTGAATTAGAAACTCCTTTCTATTACTATGATCTCAATCTTCTAAAAAAGACTTTAGAAGCTCTGTCCATCGAATATTCAAAAAGAAATTATAAAATTCATTATGCATTGAAGGCCAACTCAAATGACCGCATTTTGAATATAATTAGTGATTATGGTTTGGGGGCTGACTGCGTTAGTGGAAATGAAATTACAAAAGCTGTTTCTACAAAGTTTAAAAATAGTGAAATAGTATTTGCAGGCGTTGGAAAATCTGACAAAGAAATTAAAACTGCGCTTGATAACAATATCGCCTGCTTCAATGTTGAATCAATACAGGAACTTGAAGTCATAGACTCGATTACCTCATCACAAAATAAAATTGCCCCAATCGCCATCAGAATTAATCCAAACGTTGATGCAAACACTCACCATTACATAACGACAGGTCTCGAGGAAAATAAATTCGGAATAAATACATGGGAACTTCCCGCAATAATCGAAAAGCTTTCATCACTAAAAAATATTAACCTGATTGGATTACATTTCCACATTGGTTCTCAGATAGCTGATCTGAATGTTTTCAAAGGATTATGCATCAGGATAAATGAAATTCAGAAATGGTTTGATGAACACAAAATTCAGATAAAAAATATTAACGTAGGCGGTGGACTTGGAATTAACTATGAGAATCCCGCTTCAGAATTAATTCCTGACTTCAATTCCTATTTCCAAATATTCGAAAAATTTCTTGATAAACGTCCCGGACAGGAAGTTCATTTTGAAATCGGTAGAGCTATCGTTGGACAATGCGGTTCACTAATTTCAAGAGTTCTTTACATCAAAGAAGGCATTAACACAAACTTTGCAATTCTTGATGCGGGGATGACGGAATTAATTCGACCTGCTTTATACCAGTCATATCATAAAATTGAAAACATTTCCAATTTCGAAATTCGAAATTCGAATTTTAGTAATTATAAGTACGATGTGGTTGGACCGATTTGTGAATCCTCTGATACATTTGGAAAATCTATCCCTCTTCCGGAAACAAGAAGAGGAGATTTGATTGCCATCAGATCAACCGGTGCGTATGGAGAGGTGATGGCTTCACGTTATAATCTTCGGGATGTTGTTACACAATATTTTTCAGATCAGATCTAGATTATTCAATCTGGATTGCAATTTTATTTCTACATTTACTAATCTTCGATATAATTAGAAAAATTCATCAATCAACCAGATTCCATTTATGTCGTCACTGGCATATTTTGTCGTTTTCAATCAGTCAAGATTAGCCTAAATAACTTGATATTTCGTAAATATTACAATTGTCTGTTGGACATTTTAATAATTTAATTGATTTTGAATTGGAGGTAAGTTGGCATAATTGGTGCACAATTGAGACAATAATGACGAAATTTTTGACAATGAGTTATGTTCACAATATTTGAAAGACATAGATTAATAGTTTCAGTATCTCTTGCCCTGCTTATTATCTCAGTAGTAGCGGTAACTGTATCAAGCTTTTCTCC
>CAZLJI010000609.1:0-2042 GCA_964559565.1 uncultured Ignavibacteriaceae bacterium
AAGCAAGTGCTTTTCAATTTTATATTTTGAAAGGAGTCGTCTTGCCTCCTTAAATTCCTCACAGATAATAAAATCAACTTCCTTAAGAACCCTTAATGCTCTGAGAGTTATATCCTCGTAGTTGCCGATTGGAGTTGAGACTATGTAAAGTGTTTTTTCCATACAATAAAATTAGTTAAATCCAGATAAATGGGCTTACTTTTTCGAAGGTTAATTCTAACAACTTTCGTAAATTTGTTTATGTTTAATGCAGAATTATTCACAAACACATCTTTCATTAAGCTTGAAATATCTATCAACTCTTTATCATTATTCATTTCATAATTAGAGATTCAAATGAAAACTATTAAAATTATTGCACTGTTTCTTTTTACAGTCATATCGATTTACTCCCAGGAAATCGGGCAGACATTTTTATCCCTGAAGGATACAGGTGTTGAGGAATTCATAAACCTCCATCCTGAATATGACGGAAGAGGAACAATAATAATTATTCTGGATACCGGTGTAGACATTGGTGTTGAGGGACTCACCAAAACTTCAACAGGAGAAATTAAATTTCTTGACGTCCAGGATTTCACTCACCAGGGAGATGTTCAAATATTTGAAGCAGATGTTGAAACCGAAGAAGGCAAAACAATTTTCAAAGATGATGGAGAGATCTATACAGTTACTACATCTTCATCGCTTCAATATTCACCAAAGGATAATATTTATTACATCGGAGGTTTTGACGAAAAACGTTTAATGAATTCAGATTCTGGCGCGGGTGATTTGAATGGCGATGGAGATATTCAGGATGTTTTTGTGATGGTAGTCTTTGAAACCAATGAAGGAAGTGAATCTTTTTGGGTAGTGTATCTAGATTTAAATGGCAATGGAGATATCAGCGATGATAAGGCATTAAGAAATTACAGAGAAAAACAAGATGCGTTTTCATTTGAATATCCGGGTGATCTTCCTCCGCTTACAATGGGATTAAATGTTTTATCAGAAGAAAAGATAGTCAGTTTTCATTTTGATGATGGTTCACATGGAACTCACGTAGCCGGAATTGCTGGTGGAAACCAGATTGGTGGAATTGATTTTAATGGAATCGCTCCTGGTGCTAATATGATGAGCATGAAGCTTGGCAATAATCTTTACTCAGGTGGCTGCTCAGTTACAGAAAGCATGAAAAAAGCTTATCTCTATGCTGACAAAGTTTCGAGAGAAGCTAAAGTACCTGTAATAATAAACATGAGTTTTGGAATCGGTTCAGAGATAGAAGGACAGGCAGAGATTGAAGCTTTCATTGAAAATTTAACAAAAGAAAATCCTTACTTGTACATATGTGTTGGAAGCGGAAATGAAGGTCCGGGCATTTCATCAGTAGGTTTACCATCTGCATCGTATGCTGTGTTTTCTTCTGGTGCAGTTTTGACCAAAGAAGTTGGCTCAGACCTTTATGGCGCAACTTTGAATAGAGACATCATTCTTTATTTTTCATCAAGAGGCGGTGAGGTGAGAAAACCGGATGTGTGTTCACCGGGTGCAAGCACGTCAACCGTACCGAACTGGACAGGATGGGACAGATTCTGGGGAACAAGTATGGCTGCACCTTATTCAGCAGGAGTTATGTCATTATTGTTAAGTGCAGCATCACAGGAATATCCTGATGTAAAAATTCCTTCTCAGCTTCTTTACAAAGCAGTACGGGAAAGCGCAACTAAAATGGATGGCTACAGCAATCTCGACCAGGGACACGGATACATTAATGCAGTTAAAGCATATGAAATTCTAAAAAAATATATTGATGAAGGTGAAGTAAATAAATTTGAGAGCTATCTGATTTCATCACTATCACCAAATTCACCAAATGAAAAAGCACAGAATCTATACTTACGAAACGGTTCATATTTACGGAGCGAAGACACATTCAATTTTTCAATAAAAAGAAATGGCGCGCCAAAAGCGCCGTCAACGCTTTTGAGGAATTGCTTTTTTTGCACCAAAATTATGATATAAATTATTTTATTATTCACGATGACAACTTTGTGGTT
>CAZLJI010000610.1:0-2035 GCA_964559565.1 uncultured Ignavibacteriaceae bacterium
GGTTACAGTTTCACTAATTAGTGTGCTAGCGATAACCCATTTTAATAATTCCAGAAAAGTACAGGATAAAGAGCGGTTTGCGACAACATTTTTAATTGAACGGGATGACTTTGGTGAATTTCTACTTCATGAAACTGCACAAAAAATAAGTATTGACTTATTCATACAAACCCGATTATCTGGGCCATTTATAAATAAGGAAGCCGCTCTGCAGAAAATACGGCAGGTATTTATTCCTGGTTATTTTAATAAATATAATGTTGATATTTTATTATTTTCTTCTTCAGGTAATCCATTAGATGATGGTGTAAAGGGTACATTCTCCGAATGGTTTTCCAGCCAGGAGGGTAGCCTGACTAAAACTACCTATGAAAATATATATTTTCTTAATCGATTGGAAAATGATGCATCAAAGAAATATTTAGCTGTAATTCCTGTAAAACGAAATGATGTACAAGTAGCTACCATTGGATTGCAATTTTCGTTGAAGCGAATAATTCCCGATAATGTCTATCCAGAATTACTGGTGGATAATCGGTTTCAACAGACCTATCGTTCGCAGGACTTTAGTTATGCTGTTTATGTTAATCAGGAAATTCAATTTCAATCGGGTAGCTTTAATTATAATTTGTTGGAACCGCAACAGTTGTTTAACCTTCAGCTTCCTGGCTCTCAGCTAGATCATATGGGGTTTAGTCATAGTGCTTCATTAGATTCAGCTGGGCGTATGGTAGTTGTGTCTTCGCCTATTCCGCCTATTATTTATAAACTTGCTGATTTTTCGTTTCTGTTAGTCATCGGTTTCGCAGCAATTCTTATCTATTTATTTATTGTAGGCCTTGTTGACTTTCTTAGACATGAACAGCTTATGATGTCGGCCCGAATTCAATTGATTTTAAATTTGTCGTTCTTTATCCCGCTCATTGCAGTAAGTATTATAACCGTGGGATTAACCGCAAAATCGAATCAAGAGCAATTGAATGCTGATTATAAAACTAAGTCTCGTAATTTTACCAATGAAGTTGCCATCTTAGTGGATGATGCGGATAGCAAGTCCGAAAGTTTTTCAGAGCAGCAGTTTACACAGCTCGCAAAAATTCTGAATCTTGATGCGAATTATTATACGCCTGAAGGAAGACTTCAATTTACCAGCCAGCCTTTAATATTTGAAAATCAATTAATGGCATCGTATTGCAATCCTGATGTTTTACTACGCATCCGGAGGGGAGAGAACGTTTTTGTGGCGGATGAAAAAATTGGAAACCTGGCATACTTTGTTGCTTATTCTGCTCTTTATTCTTCCGGAGACGGTTCATTGGCTGGAATAATTGCTATTCCATTTTTTCAATCGGCTTATCTGTTGGAAAAAATGCAGATCACAGTATTAGCAAATATTATTACAATTTTCTCTGCTATATTTATTGTGTTACTTATCGTCAGTTATTGGGTTTCAAAATGGCTTACTTTTCCTCTACACATGATTACCCAGAAATTAAGCCGTATTTCGCTTACGAATGCAAACCAGCCTTTAGAATGGAAGTCCGATGACGAAATTGGGATGATGGTGAAGGAGTATAACCAAATGCTCACCACCCTTAGTGAAAATAAGAAGGAACTAGAGCCCACACAGCGGGAAAGGGCTTGGCGTGAAATTGCACAACAGGTTGCCCATGAAATAAAAAATCCGCTGACGCCTATGAAGTTAACGCTTCAAAAGCTTGAACGCATGTCTGAAGATGATCCGAAAAAGATGGAAAAGTTTCAAAAAGCTGTTTCTTCCATACTATCCCAGGTAGATACTCTTGATGGAGTAGCTTCGTCTTTTAGTGCCTTCGCTAAAATGCCTGAACCAATTATGAAGGATATTGAGTTGATAGGCTTGCTAAAAAAGATAATTACATTACATAAACAATCAGCTGCTATTGAATTTTCTACCGAATTGGAGAGCGTATCCATTCAGGCCGATGAACATTTGCTTAGCAGAATATTTTCAAATTTATTCTTAAACAGTATTCAAGCTTCTTTGCCTGAAAGA
>CAZLJI010000611.1:0-2030 GCA_964559565.1 uncultured Ignavibacteriaceae bacterium
CTTCATATGACTCTAAAACAATCGATACTGCAATGAAAGAGCTGGTTGAGAATTTGGATTATAGAATTCAACTGGGGAAGAATGCCATGGAACTAGCTTCCCGGTTATTCAATGGTATGGTTATCCGCAAGAACTTCAGGGAGCTCATTCTATCATTATCCAATAAAGTCCGGGATCATTGATCATCGTATATTTTGGATGAAAGTCCATAAGTTAAAGCCCATCTGATTTCAAAATAGAAAATAATGCGAAAAATTTATAAAAGATCACGGATTAAAATCCTCTGGGAGATATACAAAGACCCTGAAAGAAAGAATTTATGGAGAATAGTTAAGGAATTAATCTCTTTGTTCTTTTATTATAAGGAATGGCCGGTACACTACGCAGGACGTTACCTGTTCAAGAAAAGCGCAACGAATGTCAAAGATTTCGTGCCAAATAAGTTAGCAGGTCTTATTGTTCCTAACTTCAATGATCAAAGATTGAAGGGAGTGCTTGATAATAAGCTTTACTTCTACTTGTATTACAGTCAGTTTGGTGTCAACCTCCCTAAGGTTTTAGCTTACAATCACGGGGAGATGTTTGCCTCTGGAGGGCAGCCCGTCAAAATAGGTAGTATTCGTGAATTTAAAGAATTTATTACGGATTTATTAAATGACAATCCAGCCTGTAGCGAGCTGGTAATAAAAAAAATCTATTCTAGCTCCAGCGGCAGGAATATTTACCTTTTAGAGGCAAACAGGCTTAAAGAAGAAAATTCTCAATTGAATGATATTTTTAAGGAACTATTAACTTCTGAGTATGTTTTTCAGCAACGAGTGAACCAACATCCTGAACTAAACCGGTTGAATCCATCATCGTTAAATACAATCCGATTTGATACATTCATTGACCAAAAGGGTAGTATTGAAATTATTTCCGGATTCCTTAAACTAAGTACTAATGGGCTGCCTGTTGACAATAATACGTCCGGAGGTTGTGGCGTCGGGATCAATTTGGACACCGGTCAACTTAAAAAGAACGGTTATTCAAAGATTAAGATGAGCGGTGTAGGAATATTGACTGAACATCCGGTCACTGGGGTCAGATTCGAAAATTTTGTGGTTCCTATGATCGAGGAAGCAAAGAATTTGGTGGTTTACGCAGCCAGCCTGATGCCAGGGTTACGGTTGGTTGGTTGGGATGTTGGCATTAGTGAGACAGGCCCGGTACTTATCGAGGGCAATTCAGATTATGGGGTGAATTCAAATGATCTGATGTATGGTGGATATCTGGCAAACTCAACTTTCAGAAAAGTACTCCTTGAAATGAATTACAATTTTAAAAGACTGGATGCTTATAATTAATCTAAGGCAATTCACGTTGATACATAATAAACAGCTCTAGGACCTGCAGAGGGAACATTGACATTTATGCAACTGCCACGAGTTCTGATATTTGGCCAACCGTTTAACGACAAACATGGTGGAGGTATTACATTGTCTAACCTTTTCCGGGGGTGGGAAACCAACCATGTAGCAGTTGCGGCAACCGGTCATGTCAT
Source organism: uncultured Ignavibacteriaceae bacterium (assembly GCA_964559565.1). Classification (GTDB taxonomy): domain Bacteria; phylum Bacteroidota; class Ignavibacteria; order Ignavibacteriales; family Ignavibacteriaceae; genus IGN2. The sequence goes on from CAZLJI010000611.1 coordinate 1,544, forward strand.
GTACGGAGTTACTTCAGATATTTGCAGCAACTATTATCAGCTGGGTATCAATGAATTCAAGTGGCGGTTTCCGTTTAATCTTATCCAACGCAAGTTCCCGTCAGGCGTGCTGTCATTCACTGGTAAGCAATTGTATCGGAGCGGGAAAGGCAAATCAAACATCAGACAGTTGATTGTAAATAAAATATTCTATCCCGCCCTGGAATGGATGGGCCTCTTTCATCTGCTATCAGAAATCAGAATGACACCGCAGTTTGAAAGATGGCTCTCTGATTTTAATCCCGAGGTACTTTATCTGCAGGTTTCAACACGTGATACCATTCTCTTTGCTTCCGAACTTATTGAATATCTCAGAGTACCTTCTGTAATTCATATTATGGATGACTGGCCATCAACTATAAGTAAAAAGGGGATACTTAGGAGATATTGGGATAAAAAAATTGACAGGGAGTTCAGGATGCTACTGGATAGACCCAATCTATTCCTA
>CAZLJI010000612.1:0-2025 GCA_964559565.1 uncultured Ignavibacteriaceae bacterium
TTACTGGTTCCCAAAAATGTTTGGAAGAATGTATAACAGGAAGCTGGCTAAAACGTATTTTTGGTTTTTATTTGTCGGTTTTAATTTATTGTACTTCCCAATGTTCATTATGGGCTGGTTGGGAATGCCGAGAAGGTATTATGATTATTTGCCGGAGTTTCATTCTTACCATTTAATTTCTACTATTGGATCATGGATACTTGTAGCTGGACTCTTGCTTATGGTTTACAACATTTCTCGTTCTGTATTCAAAGGGAAGGTTGTTACCGAGAAAAATATCTGGGGTGGAGAAACATTGGAATGGCAGATCGATACTCCTCCGATTCACGAAAACTTTTATGATATTCCGGTTGTCGAGACAGATCCATATCAATATAAAATCAATGAAGAGAAATCAGAAAAAGAGGTGGTTAGTTGAGTTCAACTGAACATATTGCCGGAACACACGTGCACAGGGATGATGTCGGTTCCCGGATGGGAATGTGGCTATTCCTTTTCACAGAACTTATTCTGTTTGGAGGTATGTTCCTTCTTTATTCAGTTTACAGATTTCAATATGCTGATGAATTCCATCTGGCTGCAAAAGAATTGAATACAATAATGGGTGCATTTAATACTGCTGTACTTCTTACCAGCAGCTTAACAATGGTGCTTGCAATCATCGCAATTCAGAGAGACCAGAAAACATTATCAATTCTGATGCAGCTGATTACAATTTTTCTTGCAATTTTCTTTTTAGTTAATAAATATTTTGAATGGACAGCAAAGTTTCATCATGGAATTTATCCCGGCAGCGAGGAACTTCTCTCAAAGAGTTCAGGAGAAATTTTATTTTTTGGTTTGTATTATGTAATGACCGGACTTCATGGTATTCACGTAATAGTTGGTATGTTTTTAATTGCTGTGATGACAAGAATGACAAGAAAAGATATCATTACAAAAGACAGTTATGTAAGACTTGAAAGTGCCGGATTGTATTGGCATCTGGTTGATATCATCTGGATATTCCTTTTCCCACTTTTCTATCTGATCACATAAGGAAGCAAAATGCAAATACACGATAAACAACACGAACATTCTCATAGCTATGGCGCATATATTTTAGTTTGGCTGGCGTTAATGGCACTTACTGCTATTACTGTTGCCGTAGCAGGGATGGATATCGGGAGATTTACAGTTGCAACTGCACTAATTATTGCTTCGTTCAAAGCTTATTTAGTGCTGTCGGTATTTATGCATTTGAGAAGTGAAACGAAAACGTTTGTAGTATTTTTATTAGTTGCGTTACTGTTCCTGGGTATTTCGTTTGTATTATTATTCTCTGATTACTCTTTCCACTAAGGATTTTAAGAATGTTTGATGATATATCAAATTTTGCAAACTCTGTTGACGGAACATTTCTATTTACATTGATTGTTTCAGTCTTCTTTCTTGTACTTATTACAGTTCTGATGATATTTTTTGTAATTAAGTACAGCAGAAAAAGAAATCCTAAAGGAACAAACATTCATGGTAATATGGGTTTGGAGATAGCATGGACAGCCATTCCAACCATTCTAGTTATGATAATGTTTTGGTACGGCTGGCAGGGTTATAAAGAAATGGTAACCGTACCAGAGAATGCTATGCCGATAGATGTGACTGCCCAAATGTGGAAGTGGAGCTTTAAATATGAAGATGGGAAAACTACTGATTCACTTTATGTTCCGGTGAATACACCGATCAAATTAACTCTTCATTCCAATGATGTTAATCACTCATTTTTCATTCCGGCATTCAGATTAAAGAAAGATGTGTTTCCGAACAGGGAAAGAATTGCGTGGTTCATCGCAAAAGAAACAGGAGAATATGATATCGCGTGCTCTGAATATTGCGGGCTTAATCATTCATACATGTATTCGAAAATATTTGTTCTTCCTGAAGAGGAGTTCAAAGACTGGATGTATGGAATGAGCGATGAAGATTTGAAGATGCTTGAAGAGATGACAAAGGATAATTAAATACTGATCAATTGAATTGAAAGAA
>CAZLJI010000613.1:0-2025 GCA_964559565.1 uncultured Ignavibacteriaceae bacterium
ATCGCAATATGTTTTTTCCAGCATGTTAAGAATTTCGCGAAGAGTTGCTGTGTTGAGATTTCCGAATCCTCCCGTGATAAAATGTCTATCAAGATCCCAGATAGTCAGGTTGTAACTTGATGGATCTAATTCAGCGTGATATTGTGTTTTAGAACCAAGAGGATCAAGATCGGCGATAAGATGTCCTCTTACTCTATAAAGATTTATTAGTTGAAGTACTTTTGCCTGTTTTACGATTTCCTCTGTGTTGCCGGAAGTTTCAAATATTCCTGGTTGATAATCTGTTTGCCATCTTAGAGGTTTGGAAGGTAGCTTAAGTGTCTCAAATATCTCATCATAAAAATCATTCATACCGAGTAGCAGATCATTAATCTCTTTGAGGAACATTCCTGATTCCGCACCTTGAATAATTCTATGATCATACGTGCTTGAAATATTCATCACCTTGCTAATACCCAGAGTCGATATTGTAGTAGGTGACATCGCCTGGTATTCAGCATTGAACTGAATTGCACCGGTAGCAACTATAGTTCCTTGTCCAACCATCAATCTTGGAACGGATGCAACAGTTCCAATTGTTCCCGGATTTGTAAGAGTTATTGTAGTTCCAAGAAATTCATTTGGATCTAAAGCACCTTTACGGGCTCTCTTGATAAGATCTTCATATGAACTCCAGAATTCTCTGAAGTTCAGTTTATCAGCACTTTTAATATTCGGAACGATTAAAGATCTCGAACCATCCTTTCTTTCAATATCGATAGCTAAACCAAGATTAACATCTCTTCTTTTAATAACGTGTGGTTTTCCATCAATAACAGTGAAAGCATTATTCATCACCGGCATTGATTTAACTGCTTTAAGTATTGCCCAGCTTATGAGATGAGTGAAAGAAATTTTTCCCTGGTTAAGTCTTTTAAGATGATTGTTGATAAGAGTTCTGTTTTCTTCAAGTAATTTTACGGGAATTGTTCTTTGTGAAGTTGCAACGGGACTCGATAAACTGCTGCCCATATTTCCCAAAATCTTTTCAGAACTGCCAGCAATTATCTGAAGTACATCATTTTCTCCGGGTTGTGGTAATGAAATATTTCCTGACAACATTGAATATCCTTCGGAGAGATTTTTTCCATTCCCTCCACCTTTACCAGAAATATCACCGAAAAATTTTCTCCATTGTTCCGGAACATTATCAGGGCTTGATGTAAATTGATTATAGAGATACTCGACAAACCAGGTGTTTGCACCAAATTTCTCAAGCTCCTCCTGTTGCTTTTTGGATATATTTTTACTCTTCATTTAAACTAATTTTTATTTTATTTCTTTTTTGTAACTTATTAAAGAATTTTATAATTAAATAGATAAACCTGAATTAGCCAAAGTGATAAATCATTTATGAAAAATAGTAAGTCGATAAACAATTTACGTCGTGAATATAAGCTAAACAAATTATCTGAGGAAACCGTTCAGAAAAGCCCTGTCAATCAATTTGATATATGGTTTAACGAAGTTCTGAGAGTAGGATTAATTGAGTCAAATGCAATGATTCTTGCAACTGCTGATAAAAAAGCAAAACCTTCGGTCAGGGTTGTGCTGTTGAAAGAATATAGCAGTTCGGGTTTCACTTTCTTTACTAATTATTCCAGCAAAAAAGGGAAAAATATTACCGATAATTCCTATGCATCACTTTTATTTTTTTGGGCGGAGCTAGAAAGGCAGGTTAGGGTTGAAGGAATAATCAAAAAGATTTCCCGGGCGGAATCAAAAAAATATTTCGACACGCGACCAATTGATAGCCGTTTAGCTGCATGGACTTCCGAGCAAAGTAAAATGATTCCAGGCAGAGATTATCTTGATACAAAATTTCAAATATTTAAGCGCCAGTTTAAAGGGAAACAAATTCCATTACCGCCGGATTGGGGTGGATTTAGATTGGTCCCAGAATATTTTGAGTTCTGGCAGGGGAGAGAAAGCCGATTACATGATAGGATTTGTTACAAGAAATTAAAATCGAAGTGGAAAATTTTT
>CAZLJI010000614.1:0-2023 GCA_964559565.1 uncultured Ignavibacteriaceae bacterium
AATCATTTTATCCGGTCTGCTGGTTGCTTCCGCGAGCTTTGTTAAACTAAGAGTGGAAGTGTTAGAAACGAAAATGCAATCCTTCTTGGCTTTCTTGTCCAGTTGAGAAAAGATATTTACCTTTAATTCGAAATCTTCATCTACTGCTTCTATAATCAGATCCCGATCAGCAATTTTATCGTAGTTTATTTCCCATGTGATTCTGCTCAGAATAGTCTTTTTCTCAGATTTCGTCATTGCCCATCTCTTGATTTCACGATCCATTGTCTCTGATAACATAGCTTTTGCTGCTTTTGAGTGTTTTTCACTTTTTTCAATTAGCAAAACATCCATTCCTGCTGAAGAAATAGTCTGGGCTATTCCCTGCCCCATCACTCCAGCACCGATAATTGCAATCTCATTTATTGAATCGTGTTCATTCATTTTAGGAGAAGACTTTAATAGATCTTCCAGCTTCAGTTCTTTTTCCGGCATTTATTAAACCTTTTTTATTTTTTCTGTTGAGGGATTTTTGTGTGCGTATGTTTGAGGATAGTCATTTCTATCTGAGCAATTCTAAATTTTCATTAATAACAAATAAAGACAGTGTAAAATTAAACATAATCTTGATGTTTTAACAGTGTAAAAATTCTGCTGAAGAGAAAGGAGCAGTTAAATAATTGTTAAGAAATTGTTTTTTATCTGAAATAAAAAAGGGATGCAAAATTTTACACCCCTTAAAAGAATACTTATAGAGCAATTGTTTACTTGAGGAAAACAATTTTCTTCATCTCGCGGTGAGATTGAGAACCATCAGCACTGTTTACTTCAAATGAATAATAATAAATTCCTGAGGAATAATTTTGTGCATTCCAGGTTACTTCATAATTACCATAGCTTTGAGTCTTCGAAACTAATTCTTCAATCATTTCACCAAGTGCGTTATAAATATTTATACTTACCTGGCTTTCAACCGGTAAGGAATATTTAATTGTTGTAGAAGGATTAAATGGATTAGGATAATTCTGATAAAGCACAAACTCCTTCGGAGTAAAATCAACTTCAATTTCTATTTCGTTTGAGTATTCAAACGACCCATCAAAATCAATTTGCTTGAGGCGGTATTTGTGCGTTCCTGTCGTAACATCTTCATCGCTGAAAGAATAAGATTTAGGTTCAGTAGTACTCCCAAATCCCGGAACAAAACCAATCTTCTCCCAACTTGCCACGGCGTAGTTCGAAGAACGAAGCCGGGCTCGCTCAACCTCAAACCCAGAATTATTTGTTTCCGTTGTTGTTGACCAATTTAACTGAATTGCATTTTCATTTAGTAATACTGAAGCTGTGAATGATGTGAGTTCCACAGGAACAATATTATCATACTCCATTTTCAACAGTGCTTTGCTGAATACCGAAGTATAGGTTTGAGGAATTATAGCTGTCCCCTGACCAAAAAATGGACCGATATTTAAGAAAGACCCATTAATCCAGTCGGTTATTCTCATCAAGGTTCCTGCAGGCAGATAGTACGTCAAATAAATAGGCAATCCTCCTGGAGCAGAAGTTTGAAACCACAGAGTGTGTTCGATCATCCCTGTGAAAGGGAACACAGGTGGATTACCGGGTGCCCGATAATCCTTGTACGATGAAATTCCCGGGCAGCCGTAGGGTGCCAGATCAAATCTCATTTCAAACACTCCTGCTGGAGGGAAAACCGGAATGTCCCATTCACCAAGTTGGGGATCTATACAGTTGGTAGCTGTTAAATCCAATCCAACTGATATTGGTTGTGTATAGGAGGAATCAGTAACCAGGAATGTAATATCAACTGCAACCTGTCCTAAATTATTTGTAGTTGTTAAAAGTATAAACGAAAACATTAAAAATATTTTTTTCATTTCTCCCTCCTGATAAAAAATCTTGCAGATAACCGAAGTGCCCTTTTGGGTGTTGTGGATTGTTTTCTCCCTATGAGGTCGTTGTTCAAGCTTGGTATAGGAAGAAATTCAGATTCAATTTTTATTCTCATTAGAATTTTTCCTTT
>CAZLJI010000615.1:0-2009 GCA_964559565.1 uncultured Ignavibacteriaceae bacterium
ACAGAACAACGAACGTTAACAGATAAAGATAAATTATGGCGATCCCGACTCCAATTATCCGAAACCTTGATGAAAGCGGTATTCTTCGAACGATGGCAATTGACCTGTCTGATTCAGTTGAAGATAGGGCAGCAATCATCGAAGTTCTTCGTTCAAAACTTTACTCTGATAAGATATTAGCTCCAGTCCGTGAATACGGCACCAATGGAGCCGATTCACACGAAGAAGCTGGATGTCCTGAAATTCCTTTAAAGGTGGTTCTTCCTACTCCGATTATGCCCGAATTTCGTGTTCGGGATTTTGGTATTGGTCTTACTCCTGATGAAGTTGAAAAGATTTATATCAAGTATGGGCGTTCTACCAAACGCAATACTAATTCTCAAACTGGTCAGCTTGGTCTTGGTTGTAAGTCAGCTTTTGCTTATGGTGATAACTTTAATGTTATTTCTTTTAAGAATGGCGTCAAGACCACTTACAATTTGAGCATTTCTGGTGTGTGTTCAGCGATTTTAGCTGAACCAATGGGTCCCGATGAAAAAAATGGCATTGAAGTGATTGTGCCAGTTAATCAAAATGATGTAAACGAATTTTGTGAAAAAGCAATTAATTTTTTTAAGTATTGGAAGGTTTGTCCTGAAATTACTGGTGGTGATATTTACAAATTAGAAGAACTAAGAAAAGAATTGGCTAACAAACCTTTATTTTCTGAAGATAATTGGGAAATTCGTCCTCGCCATGGATATTCTTATGGTTATGAGCAAGGTGTTGCTGTGATGGGCAACGTTCCTTATCCTATTAATTGGGACATTATTAATAGTAAAATGAATCTCCGTAATAATGAAAAGCAAGGAATTTTGTATGATTTTATTCGGAGCAACAAAACCATTCTTCGTTTTAACATTGGTGATTTAGATTTTTCCGCTAGTCGTGAATCACTCGAATACACTGAAAAAACGTGTAAAGTTGTAGTTGCTCGTGTGGAAACGATTCTTGATAATATTTTCAAGATTCTCGATGCTAAACTTCAAACGGCATCTTCTTATTGGGATGCTCTTCTTCTCTACAATCAAATTTTTGGTCGGGATGATGAAAAGTTATTTCAGGGTGATATTTTTAGATTGGAAAAATATTATCAAGGAAAGTTTAATTACAACGGCATTACAATTAAAAGCGGATCGTTTGAACATCTTGAAAATTGGGATGCTGTATTAGGATATAAACAGGATGATGGTACTTGGTCCTCTGGGGGGGGAACCCGGCAAGATGCGTCCAATCCGATTTTGACTACCTATCACATGCATAGAGACAGGTTAAAACAAAATCGGCCAAATGAATATAGCAACAATCGTATTCCAGCAAGTAATTTAATTCAAATTGTAATTCATAATCTTGAAAAACCTGTTTTAATGAAAGCTGTGGTTCGTTGGATTTTCAAATCTAATACATCGGTCAAAAAGGTGTATATGCTTCGGTTTAAAGATTCTGTTCAAAAGAAAGAATTTTTTGATAAGATGCATTTTGATTCAGCGCCTGTTGTGTATGTTTCTGATATTGTTGATAAGGTAAAATATTGGTTGAAGGCTTCTCGTTCTTCCAACGGTAATGGTTCTACTGGTGTTCGAGATCCACAAACAATTCGCTGTTTCATGCCTGCTAATCGGTGTATTCGTGGATACATGGATTCTATTGACTGGGATCGTGAAGAAGTGGATTTGAAAGAAGTTGAAGGTTTTTATGTTCCAATTAAGGACGGAAATGCCGTTGTTAATGATGAACAACATTATGCTTTGGGGTCCTTGTCCCACCACATATACACTCTTCTTAATGCTCTTGGTGAATCGCCTGAATATATCTATGGCATCCCTGATAAAAACCGAAATGCCAAGTGGTTTGCCAAGGCTATTGAAGATGAACAGTGGGTAGCGATTGACAAATATTTGAAAGAAAAAGAAGACGTTATTCTTTATGGTAAAGGTGCTTTAGCGGCAAAGACTGCTAAATTCTTAGAT
>CAZLJI010000616.1:0-2007 GCA_964559565.1 uncultured Ignavibacteriaceae bacterium
ACTACATTCCAGGACTAAGAGAACTTTTAACCGAAAATCTGATTAAGAAATTTATAAGTGACAACTCACTTCAAGTTACTGAGCGTTCACTTGCAAATGCCACTTTGGAATGTGTGGTAACTTCTGTTACTGATGCTCCTGCAATCGTAAGTGCCGGTGAGCAGATTTCATCGAGAAGGTTAACAATTAATGTCAAAGTTATTTATAAAGACCTTGTTCAGAAAAAAACAATTTTTGAAAATAACTTCACCAATTATGGCGACTATGTTCCGGGTGAAGCAACAAACCAAAGAGATGATGCCATCACTATTGCAGTAGATAAATTGTCAGAAGATATTCTTCTTGCAGTAGTTTCAGGCTGGTAAAAAAGGAAATTATTATGGATAATATAGTTTTAATAGGATATTTCGTTTCACTATCAATTCTTTTCATATTCGGACTTCACGGATTCGTTCTTCTTTTCTATCACCGTAAGTATAAGGATGTAAATTTCAATTCCACTAAAGATTTTGAAAATGCACCATTAGTAACTATTCAACTTCCGCTGTTCAATGAACTCTACGTTGTTGAGAGATTGATAGATAAAGTTTGTGAAATTGAATATCCAAAAGAAAAATTGGAAATACAGGTACTTGACGATTCAACCGATGAGACTGTGGATGTAGTTGCTGGAGCAGTTGAAGCAAAGAAAAAAGAAGGATATAACATTGAGCATGTTAGGCGAAGTAACAGAGAAGGATTTAAGGCAGGTGCATTAAAAGAAGGATTAAAAATCGCTAACGGAGAATTTGTCGCAATATTTGATGCTGATTTTATTCCACATTCCGATTTTCTTAACAACACTTTAAAGTTTTTTACTGATGAAAAAGTTGGAATGGTTCAAACACGCTGGGAACATCTGAATGGAGATCATTCACTCATTACCAGGGCACAAGCGCTTGCACTTGATGGTCATTTCGTTATTGAACAAACAGTCCGTAATAAAGCAGGATTTTTTATAAACTTCAACGGTACAGGAGGAGTTTGGAGAAAGTCCTGTATAGAAGATGCAGGCAACTGGCATGCCGATACTCTAACTGAAGATCTCGACCTAAGTTACAGAGCACAACTTAATGGATGGAAATTTGTCTTCCTGAAAGATTTTACTTCACCTGCAGAATTGCCTCAAGAAATAAATGCCCTGAAATCACAACAGTTCAGATGGACAAAAGGAGCGATTGAAACCGCAAAGAAAATTCTTCCGCTTGTGTGGAATTCTAATGTTCCTTTAAGAATAAAGCTTTACAGCACATTTCATCTGACTAATAACATTGTGTTCCCTTTTATTCTGCTTGCTGCGATTTTAAATGTTCCGCTCATCTTCGTAAAGAACAGCGGCGGTCACGAAGTCTATTTTGCATTTATGTCAGTTTTTGTTTTGGCATTTATTAGCTCGTTTATGTTTTATCTTTATTCACAAAAAGATATTCATCCTGATTGGCGAAAAAGAATAGTACTATTCCCGATTTTTATGGCTGGAAGTATGGGTTTTGCGTTAAATAATTCGCGCGCGGTATTTGAAGGATTGCTTAACCGAAAAAGTGAGTTTGTTCGAACTCCTAAATTCAAATTAGTTTCTGAAAAAGATACGTGGGTTGGCAAAAAATATTCAAAAAATAAAATTGGATTTGCAGTTTACGTTGAATTAGTTCTTGCATTGTACTGTTTGATCGGAGTTGCATCGAGTATCTATTTTATGGAAATAGCCAGCCTTCCATTTCAGTTATTATTTTTTATTGGATTTTCATTTGTCTCGATTACTTCCATCAAACATGCTTTCGCTAAAAATACTGTTAAATGATTGCGTGTGAATCGTGGATGAAAAGTTAACGGCGAAAGCAAAATTAATTTATGAACGAGATAATAGTTCTCCTTTATTTTTAAGAATAGCTGACTCCCATCTTCAAAACAATATTCCTGAAAATGCCATTTCAATCCTCGAAGAAGGATTAAAGATTTTTCCTGATC
>CAZLJI010000617.1:0-2005 GCA_964559565.1 uncultured Ignavibacteriaceae bacterium
AGATTGGCATTCTATGATCTCAAATAAAATAGTAAATGGTACCTGCAAATCTTGTGGTGAAAGAATATCGGGAGTTTTTAATTAATCAGGAGATTTAAAATGAAATATTTTACTCTTCTTTTAATAGTAATTGCTTTAAACCAGATTTCACACTCACAATGGCAGATACAAAACAGCGGCACAACTGAAAATTTAAATGATATTACTGTAGTACCTTATACAAATGGAAATTCTGTATTCATCGTCGGCGACGATGGAACAATTCTAAAAACTACAAACAATGGAAATGAGTGGGTATCTGTACCTAGCGGAACAACAAATCGTTTGAACGCGGTCTCTTTTAGTGATAGTCAATATGGAATTGCAGTCGGTAATGGAGTAATTTGTTTAACCACAGATGGAGGTGAGAGTTGGTCAGATAGTTCTATTGACAAAAATGCTATTAGTGTTTCTTGTTTTTATAGTGAATTTTGGGATTGGAATATTCTTATTGGCTGCGATGATGGGACAATATTGAATTATGGTGTTTATTATAATACCTGGTTAGATACAATTCTTACAAATGAACCTGTTATTGCTACAGGAATGACAGATCTTGGACTACACGTTTCTCCAACAAGCTTTGCGACAAATTTATTTACTGCCAATACATTGTTACCAATTCATCCAGCATCTACCTGGAAAATTTACAATAATCCATTAAATCCTGGAGACAGTTTAAAGTGTGGAGAATTGAATCGACGTTTTCAGTATTTAATTGGAACTGGAGGAAGTTCAGGTTCAGAAATACTAACATTAAAAAAATATTTTTTTAATGATACACTTTGGGTACCAACTTATTCATCAATTACCTCACCGTTCATTCCTGAGGATATTGCAATTTATTACGATTACAATTTATTTATTTGCGGCAACGATGGTAAGATATTCACATCCGTAGACGATGGAGTCAACTGGTTGGAGCAGAGTTCTGGTGTTTCTTACAAACTTAACGCAATAGTGTTTGGATATAATGACTCTGTTGGCTATTCAGTCGGTGACAACGGAACAATACTATTCACATCAAATGGCGGTGGGATAAATTCGGTTGGTGAAAATAACCAACCCAATGAAATTATATTATCCCAGAACTATCCAAATCCATTCAATCCCTCTACAAATATTGAATACAAACTAAATAGCAGACAATCTATTCAACTTAAAATATTTGATGTTCTGGGAAATGAGATTACAACTTTGGTGAATGAAGAACAGCCTGCAGGCATTTACAATATTGAGTATGATCCTTCATTGAAAATCTCGAAGCAGTCATCAGGAATTTATTTTTATCAACTCAGTACAACAGATGGAGAAGGTAATACAGTTCAAACCAGGAAAATGATTTACTTGAAGTAAAATACTACAAATGAATTTTATGAAAGACCCGAACCTGATGTTCGGGTTTTTTATTGTGAAGATTTTCTGAATAGCTTATTTTAAGAGTATCATTTTCAAATCATATTTAAGGCAAAATGGGACTATTAAAAAATAAAATTACAATCATCACCGGTGCTTCTTCCGGGATTGGTAAAGCCTGCGCAGAAATTTTTGCAAGAGAAAAATCAAACCTGATATTAACGGCCAGAAGAATAAATAGATTAAAAGTGCTTGCGAATAATCTGGAGAAATCTTACGGAATAAGAGTAAAATGCTTAAAACTCGATGTGAGAAATTACGATGAAGTTAAAAATGCAATTGAATCTTTGGATAAAAACTGGGACAAAATAGACATCCTTGTGAATAATGAGGGACTTTCACGCGGACTTGATAAAATCCACGAAGGCAAAAAAGAAGACTGGGATGAAATGATCGATACAAATATTAAAGGACTCGCTTACGTTACTCGTCACGTTCTTCCACTGATGGTCAAGAGGAATAAAGGACACGTGATAAATATCGGTTCGACAGCTGGACACGATGTTTATCCTGCTGGAAATATTTATGCTGCTACAAAGTTTGCCGTTAA
>CAZLJI010000618.1:0-2004 GCA_964559565.1 uncultured Ignavibacteriaceae bacterium
ACTTCCGCTTATAGTCACAACTACTTTACCAGCAGTTGAATTAGCCAAAGTATTTTGTTCAACAGAATAAATGCCAACTTTAGTTGATTTGTTATATGTTGATTCCATGAAAAGGTTTTGGTCTAAAGCATCACCAATTTCGATTGTAGTTCCAGCAGAATAAGCGGTTGTAACCTCTAGCCATGCTTCTCTAACTCTACAATTTGCTGGCAAATCATAAGTAGATTGTTGTGACGCATCAGTGTTTATTGTAAAAATCTCTTCTTTTAATGATCCTGATGAATCTGGATTTACTGTATCTATTGCATCATCAACATATTTCTTAGTAGCCGCATTCTGATCGTCTGTTGGATCTGCAATGCTTACCTTAATATATGCATTATCAGCATCGTTCCTTGCTTCTAAAACACCAGCATTATCTTTTAAATTTACGTTACCTATTCCAAATATTGAAAGTAACGTGCCACGTAGATTTTTCCAAAGTTTATCCATATCTAAAATTCCTTTATATAAACAATCATTTTTCCTATACTTGTACTTCCATAACTAAATAAATAAATGTCGGTAGCCTCCGAAAATTGAGTAAACAACTCAACCGAAGAAATCGCTATACTTTTTGTTTTAACAAAATTTTTTCTTATCAAACTCTCTTCATTGCTAATCGTTCCAACAGCTATAGTGTAAGATAAATCAAATGCCTCAAAAACGTTAAATACAAACTCTCTTAAAATTTCGCCTTGTTTAAAAGAATCAATTAGCAAAGGTGTTTCTGTATTTTTGTCTACAAAAACATAATTGGTATCTTCATCGCCAATTATGGAAAGAACTTCTAAATACGCCTTGTTTTTTGATTTAGATTTTATAGCATCTGTTCTGACTTTCAAAGTCTGGCTTTGCTGACGATTTATCATTATCGGATTTGGGTTATATTCGCCTTCTTCATTCTTCCAGTAGATTTCTATTGGTTCAAAGCTTTTGTTCTCAAGAAAAATCATCTTTGTTAAAGCTGGGAAATTATGTGTATATTCCACATTTGGCAAAAGCGTTATTTGATTTGAATATATATCGTCTAACATTTCTCTTACCTCAAAACCGCTAGAATATCTATTGATGCTGGACTTTGAAAAACAACCGAAAAGCTTTTTATTTCAGCTTCTATTTGAAAATTTTTTTTGCCTTCAAGCCTTATCATTTCAGAACCAATTAGAAAATCTACAAATACATTTTCAAAGCTTGTATTTCTAAATTCAATAGAACTGCAAACTTCTGGCAAAACGATATTAAAAGTAGCAGATTCTGCTTTGATTCTGTATGTCTTAACCATGTTTATGACCTTATTCCATACTGAATTGTAATTCCACCACCATTTGTTATTCTATCTTTAAGTGTTTCTAATCTTTGCTCTTCTTTGCATAATGCTGCAAAATCTACTCTTTGCAATGATCTTGAACTTATCACATGACTTTGAGAATGAGTAAGAATTGCAGTTTTAGCTTTTCTATTTTCTTCAAGCTGTTGCTCAATTTGTTCTAGTGTCATCGCCATATACTAACTCCTTGTGAAACTACTCGTGGTCTTTGTGTTAATTGTTCTGAAGCTTTTTTTAAACCAGCTTGCAAGATAACTCTAAATTCTTCCATTGCAGCAGTAGCATAAACCAATGCACTAAAGTAATGGTTAGGAGCATGAGAATATTTCAATCCCCATGAAGCTTTTCCAGCTTTATCAGTAGTTCTATGTTCCATAGTTAAAGCTTTTAAAAAGTCGCTTGAAACATCATTTGGGAAACTCCATGAGCCAACTTCACCTGGCACTCTTTGGAATGCTGATGCAATATCATCTTTAACCTTGTCAGAATTAGCTATCAAAACAATTTGTGGCCTATTTATCTTTCGTCCGTTAAGTTCTGGTATCAAACTTTTTATGCAAGTTTTTAAATGTAACGTAGTAGAATCTTTTAGTGGCATATATGGACGTCCAGCATAATTGCAAAAATCATATATG
>CAZLJI010000619.1:0-1998 GCA_964559565.1 uncultured Ignavibacteriaceae bacterium
TAAAGGTTCCTGAAAAATTATTGAGATCTTTGGATAAATTGCCGGCGTAACTTCCCTGGTATCGGCTGTGCAATTGATCAGTCATGGTCATTTGAAGAGTTGAGGGGCTGAAAGTGCCTTTCACTTCCTGGTTAATTGCCTGCCTGTAACTGATACTTACTTTCCCAGAGAAATTACTGTCAGTCTGTTCGGTTATGTCCAGGACTGTTGTCTTTCCGTCAAAAACCCCGGACCATTTACCAGTTATATCAGGTATTTGTATTTCTGTTTTTGGATTCTCCTTAGTTCCGTTTTCCTCTGTCTTTTTCTCGCAGCCGAAATGTGCCAGTACTGTAAGAATCAGCAATAGAGTAAAAACCCAACTAAATGTTGTATTTTTTTTCATGTGTTTTTCCTTTACGTTTATTATAAAATTGTAATATCACAATAAAATTTCTGATTGAATTGTTTCTTTTTATTTACATTAGAGAATACGATGATTCAGGTAATAGTATCAATCGGACAAAGGGATGAAAAAGGAGCTACATCTATCGGGTGATTATTAAAGATGAAAAACTAAATCAAAGTCGTTTGCTTAAATTAATTCTGATTTATACGATATATCTTGATTTGTTCAATAAAGAATGTTCAGGCTAAAGTTATTCAAACAGCAGTTTTATGATCAAGAAAATTATCTGTCTAATTCTCTTCTTTCCCTGGTCAATTTAATCAGAGTTCTAATAAATTTATAAACAATGAATAGTATAACTGCGCTAAATAAAAATTGCATGAAATTCATAACGTATTTCTAACTTAGAAATGAATTGGCGACGATCTTACCATATAACTCAAATCTTAAACCTCTTCCTCTCCTCATTTAATCTATTTTTGACTTTCTTTTTAGTTAATCCTTTAATTGGGAGATAATACGTGGAAAGTGTCAGCGGATCCGTCGCAAGTGCAAATTTATCCCTCCCATTAACTTTTTGTATACCATCAAACTTAGCTCCCCCTTTTTCAATTATAGATGCTCTAAACATTGGAAGCTTCCTTTTTATTTATACTTGATTTTAATATATAAACAGAAATGAAGTAAGTAAATCGGTCTAAGGGATGAAAAAGGGACTACATCTTTTAGGTGAGAGTGAAAACTTTGTGATGCTCTACTCTGTTTGGGAAATAGTTTCTATGGATGTAGACCATTGAATTCTAATCTTTACTAATCTCTTACACTATAATTTTTGCCAGTACCCTGAATCTGATATGAGATCCTGCACACCAATAATTGCAAATTGTATTCCTATACAGATTAGGAGAAAACCCATTATTCTTGAGAGGCTATCTACTCCATTTACACCAATAATCCGGCTGACAAAACCAGCACTTCGAAGCATCAACCAGGAGATAATCGCGGTAATAACAATCGCAAGAATTACACCAGTAAATGCAAACACTTTATCATATCCATGTTCTCCATCAATCGATGATGATATTGTAATTATAGTTGCAATGGCGCCCGGTCCAGCCAGGCTTGGCATAGCCAGTGGACTGAATGAGATGTTATTTTTATTAATTGCTTCTTTCTTTTCAGCTCGTGTTATTCTTGCTTCACTCGGAAACAACATTTTAAATCCAAGAAAAACAATTACCATTCCTCCGGCTATGCGAATACCGGGGATAGAGATTCCAAAGAAAATCATAATAAAATGACCTGCTAAAAGAAAAACAACTAATATGACTGTCATATAGATGCAAGCCATAATAATCTGGCGATTAAGATCTTTTTTTATCAGATGTTCACTTATACCAAGTAAAAGAAACGCGGTACTAACCGGGTTGATAATGGGAAGCAGAGTTACTAACGTGACTAAAACTGATGAAAGAAAACCGGTTACATCATTCATAAAATATTTTCAATTGTTAAGTTTTAAAAAAATCAAAGTAGACTAGCGATTGCAATTAGACCGGAAATGATAACTAAAATACCAGCAATTTTATTTACCCATTTCAGACCGACTA
>CAZLJI010000620.1:0-1997 GCA_964559565.1 uncultured Ignavibacteriaceae bacterium
TAAAACGCATAAGGCCGAAGTCATAATCATTGCCATTAAAAGCCCCGCCCGCTACAATTATTTTTCCATCTGATTGGATGGCTATTGCGCGCACATCAGAATCACCGGATCCGAACTTAACAGTCTTAATGCCATCACCACTAAAAGTTGTATCTAGAATACCTGTATTTGTGTACCGCACAATAGCTAAATTATCCTTAGTTCCGTTAAAGGATGTCCCAGCTAATATAATTCGGCCATCTGATTGTATTACCATCGCATGACTAATATCATCACCCGTACCAATTTGAGTTGTAACCCTCCCATCACCACTGAAGGTTGTATCAAAATAACCATCATTGTCCAATCTTAATACACCAAAATCCCAACCATTACCTCCCCCTGAATTTATTCCAGCAATAACTATCATAAAAGGCGGCCATGGCTGGACAGCCATTGAAGTAGCTATACTTTCACCTGCCCCAAAACCAATTCGTATTTTGCCTCTATAAAGAGTGCCACCAAATGTGTTATCGAATTCACCCAAGCGTGAATATTTTGCAACTGCGATTAAATTCTGATCATGCCAGCTACTATACCCGGCAACAATAATATCATTATAGGGAGTTCGCACTACTGCATTAGCATAGTCATAGGAATGTACAGAACACAGTATCCATTGACCGCCAATATAGCACATCTCAGTGGCCGTGACGAAATAGGTAAAATTATTTCCAAAGTAATATCCAGAACTTGAATACCATGCTATAGATTGAGCTCCTCCAAACGAACCTGCAACAACTATTGGTATGTAAAAATCAGATAAAGACAAAGCATCCGCAAAACAACTGCCACTCCCAACTGATGTAATCACTTTTCCATCCTCATTAAAAGTCGTGTCAAGTCCCCCCGATGATTTATAGCGTGCCAAAACCAAAGACCACTTATCACCATCATATGAACTACCCGCAACGACAATTTTCCCGTCAGTCTGAATTGACATAGCATTAGCGATATCAATTTCAGGGCCAATACCAGTCGAAACGATTCCATCACCGCTGAATGTGGGATCTAACGTTCCAGCGAGATTCCAGGTTGTTGCGCTCTATTGAGTCGTGGCTACACTCATGTTACCCACGGAATCTTCCGCCCATAACCTAAAATAGTACAAAGTGTTGGTCTCTAAACCGGTAGCAACTATCATGGTTGCACCTGGTTCGGACGTATAATTAGACGTTAAAGTATCGCATCCCAATATAACGGTTGATAGACAGAGTTTATAAACAATACTATCCTGTAAGGTATAATCATCTATTGAAGCAGAATAGTTCACAGTAATTTGATTTCTAGAATTAGGGGTAAGGGTAAAATTTGTAGGAGTTGTTGGGGATTGTGTGTCAATATTATAAATCTGGGATTTGACAGATGAGTTGGTATAATTCAGTCTACAGCCTATTGCCTTAATGGTTACAGTTGTAGGAATGGTGTATGAACCTCCATTTGCCAATGTCATACCTGTACAATTTGGTATCAAGTCACAAGCAGGGTCTGAATTATCCAGAGTAAAACATATTATTGCATCAGTGGGGTTATCCACAGAGATAGTAATATCCTGAGGGCCATTATATGTCCCCCCGGAAGGACTGAACACTGGTTGTGAAACAATTCCAGAGGTCATAGTTGATGTTGAGACAAAATTAGAAATTGAACTAAAATATCCATAATTATCTTCAGATATAATATAAAAATAATATTCTGTAAACGCTTCTAAATTCGAAATGATAACATTCAGATTTGTAGTTTGTAACAGTGATGCAAATGATTCGCATGAATTGATGGTTTCTCCAAAACAAACATGGTAGATCAATTCCCCTGATGGAGTATAATCATCCCAGGCTGGATCCCAACTTAACTCAATTTGAGTATCGCTTAACGCTGTGACATTGATATTTTCCGGTATACCTGGTGGTTGATCTTCAATGATATCATAAAATTGATCAACAACTTGTGATGGCGTC
>CAZLJI010000621.1:0-1984 GCA_964559565.1 uncultured Ignavibacteriaceae bacterium
CTGAATAAGGCCACTCATCACCAGTGTTATAGGTTCTATTACCTATATGTTTCATCCAGTATCCTGTTCCAGGAGTTAATGTTGTAACCGACTGATAACCTCCTTCATATTTGAATACATTTGCACTCATATCTCTATATGCCCACCAATTATCTGGTGAATTGCCTCCAGGGCCAGGGAAATTTCCAAATATAGATACCATATTCCAGCCGTCATATATATTTACTGAATATTGAAAAAGTGCTTGTGCTTCATAAGTTGTAATTTTAATATTATCAACATACCAACCATCAGCAGTAACATAACCATCTGTTCTGAAATAAAATCTAACTGTAATATTTTGGTTTGCATAATTTGAAATATCAATAGTCTCGTGAACCCAATTTAGTTGTGTTCCATCATAAAGAGGTTCACCGTTCGGTTGAAAGCTTCCAACACCCGGATTTGTGTATAATCCTTGTAACGAAATCCACGATGTGCCATTGTTAGTTGAGATTTGAATCTGACCGTAGTCCCAATCATTTTCAATATCCCATTGAGTGTCGAATTCAAGTGTCGCACCAAGAACATTAGTCAAACTGATTTGACTATTGTATTTCAATGATGAGGTAACATTATTAGCATAGCTGCCACCTGGCGAATCGGTGAACGAACTTGGAGGAGAAACATACTTTGCAGTTGTAATATTCCATCCGTTTGTTGATGTCCAGTTATTGATATTATTTGCTTCATCATAAAATGCAACATTCTGCAAGGCTACATAGAACTGGAAGAAATTCGGTGGTGGCGTACTACCGGGAGGATTAAAACCACTACCTCCGGCTGGAAGAGTTGTAACTATACTTGAGTTTGCATCCTGCGCAGCTAAGTAGTACTGAACAATTGTTCCTAGTGATAATGAAGGGATAGTAAAATTGTAATTTCCACTTTCTGTGGGAATACCGGTCACTGAATTGAACGATCCAAATGTACCTCCACCTATTCTTGTCCGGTAATACAGCCTTGGAGATAAACTACCTGTTCCTATATCAAGTCCTGTTGAAATTAGTGCCGAGGTAATTATCGGACTCGTTTGTGATGTTGAAGCAATCGGTGTATGAATAATATTCATATTCAGATTCAACACAAACGATGCAAGTGTTGCGAATGACAGCTTTGCCATTTTGAAGAAGTATGGTTGATTATAGTACTGAACCAAATCATTTACAGTATGATAATATGGATGGAAATCATTATCGTCTTCAATAAGAAGTATTGCGCCGTATCCATGATCCAGAAACGATTGATGATCGCTATATGGCGAAGCCGGAACAACATCTAGATCAAGATTAATCCCGTAAAGGAGATTTACTTCCAGCATTTTATCTTTGAGTTGACCTGTATTTGCAACCGAACTATTATGGACATCAGCATTACCATCGCCATTACCATCATAGGCTATCATATCCATATTAACTACACCAAGTATTGAATCTCCTGCACTCTGTGCTTGAGTTGCATAATATTCGCTTCCTATCAAACCTTGCTCTTCCTCATCCCACAAAGCGTAAACTATTGTAAAAGGAAAATCAAATTGTGAAAAAATTCTTGCAGCTTCGATTACTGCAGCAGTTCCACTGGCATTATCATCAGCACCGGGTGCAATTGTACCAGAAGGCATATCATCAAAGTGAGCGCAGATAATATATTTTTGATTTGGGAATTCTGTACCCAACTGAACTCCGTAAACATTTTTTCCTGTTGTGCTGAATGACTGTATTGTAGTTGTCATTCCATAGGACTGAAGCTTTTGCTTTATATAAGTTTCCGCAAGTGCATTACCTGGCTGAAGTTTATGTCTTGATAGAATTGTTTGTGAAGTTCCATTAATAATGGTTGGAATATTCCCGGAAAGTTCACGAACAAATTTCACCAGTGAATCCTGACTCGCAGCATTTAATATCTGCTGAACAACAGGAGATTGTGGAAAGAGATTTGAAGTTAT
>CAZLJI010000622.1:0-1982 GCA_964559565.1 uncultured Ignavibacteriaceae bacterium
AAACACTGCAATCGGTACGGAAAGCAATATCGTAAACGGATGCACAAAACTTTCGAACTGTGCTGACAGAACTAGATATATGAAAACAAGTGCAAGCAGGAACATAAAATATAAAGCCGAGCTTGATGATTTATATTCAAGCGATTCACCGGCATAATCCTGTTTAATTTTTGAAGGAAGTTTTTCCTGAGCGATTCTATCAAGATCATCAAGTGCCTGACCAAGTGCAAAACCGGGGACAAGACTTGCAGAAATTATTGCTGATCTCACCCGGTTATAATGATTTAACTCTTTTGGGGCAACTGTTTTTTCAACTGTAACAACATTTGCAAGTTGGACCAATCCGCCATTACTTCTGATATAAAGATTCATGATAGCATCGGGAGTAGCACGATCTTCCGGCTTAACCTGAAGAATAACATCATATTGTTTTGTCCCGCGTTTAAAGTCAGAAACTATTTTTCCGCCTAAGAATGTTTCAATTGTTGAACCGATATCCGCAACGGAAACGCCAAGTCCAGATGCTCGTTCACGATCGATATGAATATCAAGCTGGGGCTTGTTTAATTTTAAATCTGAATCTAGGTTGATCAAATAACCAAGCTGAGATGCTTCGGCCATCATAATATTGACAGCTGCGTTCAATTCTTCGTAGCTGTCTCCCTGAAGAACATATTGCACTGGGGTTAATGTGAAATCGGTTGCGATACTAGGCGGATTAATTACAAATGCAAGTACACCGGGAATTGCCAGCAATTGTGGAAACAATTCCTGAATAATTTGTTGTTGAGATTTGTCTCTGTCACCACGTGACTTCAAATTTAAAAATATGAAACTATTCGTTACACTTCCCGGTCCTTCAAAACCTAACCCGGTTGCGGTGAACAGACCTTCGTGTTCGGGAAGAGCAAGTAATATTTTTTCAATCTCCTTTACATAAGTATCCGTGTATTCGATTGTAGCTCCCTCAGGTGCAATTACAATTCCAAATCCAAAACCACGATCTTCTACAGGAACTAATTCACTCGGAAGCATGCGAAATAAAAAGTAAGCTAGGATCAATACTGCGACAGCCGAAGCCATTGTTAATAAACGATGACTTAAGGCGAATCTTACTGATCGATCATAAATTCGATTTAATTTGTCAAAGAAAGCGTCGAAGGATCGAGATGCCCATCCTTTACCTGTTCCATGCAATGGTCTGAGAATTTGTGATGACATCATTGGTGTCAGACTGAGAGCAACAAATCCTGATATCAGAACTGCAACAGCGACTGCAACACCAAATTCATTAAACAATCTTCCGACATTTCCCGAAAGGAAAGCTAATGGTACAAATACGGCTACCAGAGATATTGTTGTTGAGACAATTGCAAAACCAATTTCCTTGCTTCCATCTATTGCTGCCTGCCATCGGGTTTTTCCCATTTCCATATGACGATAAATATTTTCGAGAACAATTATCGCATCATCAACAACCAATCCTATTGCAAGTACAAATCCAAGCAATGTTAGAATATTAATTGTGAAGCCTGCAAAATAAACTGCCGCTAATGCACCTATTATTGAAATCGGAATTGCTAATGTCGGAATAATTGTAGCGCGGAAACTTTTAAGGAATGCAAGCACTACAAGCACAACTAATAACAATGCTATAATAAGTGTTTCCTGAACTTCACTAATTGAATCAATAATGAATTCGGAACTGTCATATGCTATTTCCAGTTTCACACCAGCCGGCAACAGTTCTCTTAATTCCGGCAAAGATTTATTTACAACAGAAGCAACATCAACAGTGCTTGCTTTTGATTGCTTGATTATACCAAGCCCAACAGCTGGCTCTCCATTCCATCTTGCAATTGTTCTTTCATCTTCCGCACCGATACTTACTTCGGCAACATCACGAAGCCGTACAATATTATTCCCCAATTGGGAAACAATGATTGCTCCGAATTCTTCGGGATTTGAAAGTTCTCCTCTTG
>CAZLJI010000623.1:0-1978 GCA_964559565.1 uncultured Ignavibacteriaceae bacterium
CTTGTTGGCGCCATTCTGGCTTCGGTTGCAATAATCTTTATGCCAAACTCTCCTGCTCTTTGGATTGCTGCTGGAATGTTGTGGATAATGGATGCTTCAATAAATATTTCGATGGAACCGTTCAGGGCTTTTGTCGGAGATATGCTTCCTTCCGAGCAAAGAACTCAAGGTTTTGCAATGCAGAGTTTTTTTATTGGATCCGGCGCAGTGATTGCTTCTGCTCTACCGTATATGATGACAAATTGGTTTGGCATTTCAAACGTAGCACCAGAAGGTGAAATTCCTGACTCAGTTAAATTTTCATTCTATGTCGGTGCAATTGTTTTCTTTCTTGCAGTTGCCTGGACGGTTTTTAGAACCAAGGAATACTCTCCCGATGAATTAAAAAAGTTTAGTGAGTCTGATGCAAGTCAAAAGTCAGAAGTCAAAAGTGAAAAGAGAATTTTAGTTACTGCTTCCAGATTTATTAAAGATGGCTTAATATGGTTGTTCTTAGGAATTCTGATCACAATAATAATCACAATCAGCATCACTGAAATTGATTATGGTTTGTATGTTCTCTTTGTTGGTGGTGCAGCATTTGGGATATTACAAATCATAGCCGGATATCTCGTTAAGAATAATAAAACTGAAAATGGTTTCGTAGTCGTACTAAATGATCTTTACAATATGCCAAAGACTATGAAGCAGCTCGCAGTCGTTCAATTCTTTTCGTGGTTTGCATTGTTTGCGATGTGGATTTATACCACACCGGCTGTGACTCATCACGTTTATGGTGCAACTGATCCAACAACTCCTTTGTATAATGAAGGTGCAGATTGGGTTGGAGTTTTAATGTCAGTCTACAACGGCTTTGCAGCAGTTATGGCTTTCGTTTTAGTATGGCTTGCAAAACTGACAAGCAGGAGAACTGTTCATATGATTAGTTTATTTTCAGGTGGTTTGGGACTCGCATCCTTTTATCTTATCAAAGATCCAAATCTCCTTTTGGTTTCTGAATTAGGAATCGGACTAGCTTGGGCTTCAATCCTCGCAATGCCTTATGCGATTCTTACTGGTTCACTTCCTGCAGAAAAAATGGGCGTCTATATGGGAATATTTAATTTCTTTATTGTGATTCCACAAATCACAGCCGCAAGTATTCTAGGATTTTTTGTGAGGAATATTTTTGGAGGTGAAGCGATTTATGCGCTTGTGCTGGGAGGAGCTTCAATGATCATAGCAGGATTAATGGTAATGTTCGTTGATGATAAGGATCGATAAATTTTGTCTCTGCGGTTCGGACTCCTACCCGAACAGTTTTAATATTGTTCATTTAGATTTCTTTGGAACTGTGAGGAGACCGTTCCCTGCTTTTGGAACTTACCTTGTCAGAACTAAAGCGCCTTCAGAAGATTGCAATTCCAGTCTGCTGCTGCTAATAAACTTCCCTTTGAATTTTATTATCCCATAATTACGGTAAACATTAAATTCAACATAATACTGGTCGAAAAATCCACATAAGTCGGATTCTCCAATATTTATGTCAGGATTAAATTCACGTCCGTTGAAAATTCCTCGAGCAACAGTTGAATCATAGGTTTGAAAAAATACTGTGTAATTCGGATCTGCTTGATTTGTCCACGTATTTGTTATTGGATCAACAACAGGTGTATTACTGTCTATTGGATTGCTTTCCTCTGTACAGGTAATTACAAGTAATGAGAAAACTAGAATTGTGAACAAAGATAAAATAACCTTTTTCATATGCCTCCTTATTAAAGATGTGAATTAATGTTACACTGATTCCCAGCTAATTTGATTCAGAGTGCTGCAACCTAGTAAGCACTTCGTTAAAACGGTTTTCTAGAATTGGAATTTTTATGACAAGATTTTTCATTATTTCAGAAACTTTTATTCTTACTTCTTTTATTAGTTCTTCTGATTCTTCTTCATCACATAAAATCTTCAGAATTATTAGATTAATTATCTTAGTACA
>CAZLJI010000624.1:0-1750 GCA_964559565.1 uncultured Ignavibacteriaceae bacterium
AGATAATAACATTAATGAAATCCCGAATGGTTTTTTTAGTAGTCCGAGGAATATGTATGGTTCAGCAATCATATCAATGACTAACCCTGAGAATGAAATTACCAAGATGGAGATGACATTTAAGAATGCCAGGGTTGATAATAATGGAAATGTAGTAGAAAGCGATAACCCATTGATGAATGATTATGGCATCAACAGCATAATCGGGATAATTCAAAGTGTGATGAACCAGGTCACAGTAATGAGCAATGTCACTAAACATGAAATTCCGGCCATAATGGAATTTCTGTCAGATACATTAGCAAGAGACTTGATGATAAACAGGGTTGATTATGGTATTAAATCAAAAGCTGCAAGAGATAAAATATTCTTTACAGCTCTTACAACCACATACCTTACACTCAAACGTGCATACGAAGAAGGTGATAAAAGGTTCTGGAAAGGCAGTGTCCAGGAATATAGAACAACTGTTGAGAACAGCGAGAAACGAGGCAAGGGAATATTGTCTAAGATTTGGGGAAGTTGAATAATAACAGAGAGGTAAAAGAAAATGGTAGATTTGACTAATGCCGGAGGCATTGCTTTAAACATAACAATAATAGTAATATCAATAATGATCATTGGAGGCGTAATGGTCACAGGGGTATGGACATACCTCAGATGGAAACGATACAGGCAATATACCTGCATTATATTTGAGAAGGACGGCCTTGGACAGATAATTGAATCAACAGACAATGCAGGAATATTTGTTGATAATAAGACCAAGAATAAACGATTATTTTTACAGAAGAACAAGGTTGGATTAGATCCGGACCGGATACCATTTGTTCCTTCTGGCAAAGGCAAACGAGTAATATACTTACTAAAAACAGGGTTGAAGAATTTCCATTACATAAGGATGAACATCAATCCACCAAGTATCACACTCAGTGTTGGAGAGGAGGATGTAAATTGGGCATTGAACAGTTACGAGAGAGGCAAAAAAATGTTTTCGCAGGGGATGTTATTACAGTTCATGCCATACATAGCAGTTGCCTTTGTCTCCATAATAATCCTTGTAATCTTCATTTACTTTTTCAAGAACTTCGACACACTTGTAAAGGTAGCTGATGGATTAAACGCAGCAGCAGAAGCATATGCGAGGGCACAAACTGGAACGACAGTCATCACAGGCGGATAAGATGAAACACAGAACAAGTTTGATTTTATTTTTATCTTTACTTTTGTTTAGTTCTTACTCTTTTGGGTTGATAACCCATGCAGGAGACATTTATGTTACAGTATATAATCAAAACATTACAATCAATTCTACATCTAATGACACAATATGGGACATTACAGGAAGCAGATATTTATATAATAATTCCGGAACTCTGGAAGTTAATGAAACTTTGTTAAATTCAACAATTGCTGCATTGGCAGTTGGAACAAGTGATGGTGTTGGTTTTAATGACACTGATAGTTCACTTAACAGTTCTGGCCAAGTTGTAGGTGTAAATCTTTCTTATATACAAAAAAGGGTAAATGCTACTTGTGCAGCAGGAAGCAGTATCAGAATAATAAACATTGATGGTTCTGTAACTTGTGAGAGTGATAGTGTTGGAAGTGACGACCAGACATTAAGTTATTCTAATGGAAACATAACAATAAGTGGTGGAAATACAATCAATATATCATCTGTTGATACAAAACTATCACAATCAGAAGTATGGAATTTTATGAATGTGTCCAAGTTTTTTACAATCTC
>CAZLJI010000624.1:1760-1972 GCA_964559565.1 uncultured Ignavibacteriaceae bacterium
ATATTATTGGGTTATGGTCAAGTATTTATAACGAGTCAGAAGTAAACAATTTACTGTCTGCACAAGATGAATGTTCAGAGATTACAGGTTGTGTTGAAAATGCAGTCACTAATTCAACTATGAACCAGTCTGTGTATTGTGGCAATATTGATGGTGCAACAAGCAACCTATGTATTCTTACAGATACAGATACATGGAACACTACTACGCAG
>CAZLJI010000625.1:0-1968 GCA_964559565.1 uncultured Ignavibacteriaceae bacterium
AAACCCCAGCCAGAAGAAGCGCCATCTGAGCCTTCTCCTGAGCCAATTAAAACTGGAGATACAACTGACCCGCTAGTAACAGATTCTGGAACAATAATCGAAGAAGAAAAGATTCTTCCTAAGGAAGAGCCTAATGTCGATATTCAAGGCATAGACTGGGGTTCTCCTTGTTTGATTAATGATGATTGCATAGGCAAGGATCCCTACATTTATTGTGACACTTATGATGGTTATTGTTCAGAAGGACTTCCAGGCGATAATTGCTATCAAGATTCTGAATGTTCTACAAATTATTGCAATACTAACACTTATACTTGCAGCGCTATTCTTTCGCCAGGAGATATATCTAGCTGTGGAATAATCTTTGACCCGGGAACTTATACGCTCCAAAGTGATGTATATTTACCCGGAGGTGATGTTTGTTTTGACATAAGGACTTCAGATGTTATTTTAGATTTAAATTGGCGCAATGTTTATGGCTATGATTCTTATTCCTATTCTGTATACGGGGTTTCTGTTCAGGGTTATTCTAATATTGAAATAAAAAATGGTTATATCTCTGGATTTAAGGACTATAATTACAATTGGCCTCCCAGTTCAGGTATTTATTTAGCAGATTATTCTTCTTATGTGACTATCTCTAATATAGATTCGAGCAGTAATCGAAATGGAATTTATTTGGGGTCTTATGTTAATAATAGTGTTATTTCTTCTGCGACTACAAATTCTAATTCCGAGTATGGTATTTATTTAGATTACCAATCTAATTATAATTATTTTGATAATATTTATTCACAATACAATAGTTACTCTGGAATTTATGGTTATGAAACTTATGAGAATACCTTTAATTATATCTACTCTTATTATAATTCTGATGGGATTTATCTTTCTTCATCATCTAATAATCATTTCTATTATATCTATGCAGATAATAATTATGGTAATGGAGTCTATCTTTCATCTGCGGCTTATAACACTTTTTCAGATTATATTTCGGCAACTTATAATAATTATTATGGGCTTTATTTAGATAATTCTTATTCTAACTCGTTCTCTAGTCTATATGCAGACTATAATTATGATTCCGGTATTTACACGTATTATGGCTATGATAATATTTTTTCGGGTTCTGCTGTGTCTAATAGTTATCAAGATGTTTATTGCGCAGATTCCAGCACGAATGATGGAACTGCTTTGACTTTTAACACTCAATCTGGATGTGATTCTTGGTTGGTCTTTGTAGTCTGTGGGGACGGCATTTGCACAGAGGGCTATGAGGATTACTCTATTTGTCCGGATGATTGTCTTTGCGGAAATGGTCTTATCGATGCAGGAGAAGTTTGCGAACTTGGAGACGCTCAAGCTTGCATAACTAACGGATATAATGGCGTTGAAAATTGCAACTATCTTTGCACTGGCTGGGATTCTTGTGTTGCAACAGAATATTGCGGTGATGGTGTTTGTAATGGAAATGAAGTTTTTGCAACATGCCCTAATGATTGCGAGCCGACATTTACTTGCCCTGGCGGGATGATGGGGGGAGGAGGAGTTGAAAATCCTTGTTTGGTAACCAATTGTAATCAATTGCAAGCTATGAATGAGAGTTTAACTTATCATTACGCCCTAGATAACGACATTGATTGTTCAGGAATCGCAGTTTTTAATCCGATAGGAGATATGAACTATTACCAAGTTGGAACTCCTTTTAGCGGAAGTTTTAATGGCCGAAATCACACTATCTCTAATCTAAGAATGGTAATCAACCCTTCTGTTAACGATGGGTTCCATGGTCTTTTCGGTTCGATAAATTCGTCTAATTCCTGCGTTCAAAACAGAACTTGTGCAGAAGTAAGAGACTTTTCCTTACGTAACGTTTCTATTGCTATCTGAGGATCTGCATATACCCAAGTTGTGGGGGCAGTTGCGGGAGTTAATTGGGGAAAAATTTCAGTCGTTCGAATTATT
>CAZLJI010000626.1:0-1964 GCA_964559565.1 uncultured Ignavibacteriaceae bacterium
CTGGAAGAAGCAACTCTTTCATTGTGCCTGCTGGTACTCATAATGTAAATTTTTCTGAACAAAATGGAACATTTGACTCGAATGAGCTGCAGACAAAGATTTTGTCTTTCAATGCAAATCTTCTTTCAGTTGATTATGGAAATCAGGATCTGTCATTTACATATGAATCGGATGTAAGGACAATAATCTCACTTAATCGTGTACCGGCAACCATAAAACTTGACGGCGAGAAATATGATTTTACAATTCTGGAGGGAGACGAATGTTTCAGTGTGTTACTCCCTTCCGGTAAACACAGTGCCGAGTTTATTGTTGGAGATTTTTTTTCAAAAGGAATAAACTTAACAAGCTTATGGTCATCTACAGGTATTGCACTATTCGGATTATTATCAATTATTCTTTTATTCATGATGTATGTTATTGTTAAATATTTGAAACACAGTATCAATCAGCAGAAAATAAAATTATGACATCTTTTGAGTCAGATTTAAGTTTGATTTTTCTTATAACCGTTTTGCTAATCTGGTTTATGATCGCATATCAGTTTGTATTAACAGTGTTCGGATTTATTAATTACCTTCGCTCAGTAAAAGAAATGAGAACTATTGATGATAGTGAATATGACCTTCCGACCTGTTCCATTCTAATACCTGCTCATAATGAAGAAAAAGTAATAAGTAAAACTCTTGAATCCATGCTCAAACTGGACTATCCTGAAAACAAGCTGAAAATAATAGTTATTAATGATGGATCAACTGATTTAACCAAACAAATAATTCAGAACTTTGCAGCTAAGGATGAGAGAGTGATACTATATGATGTGCCGAAAGGTGCAGGTGGAAAGGGTAAGTCACGCGCACTTAATCTTGTTTTGCAAAATGTTGAAACAGATATCATTGCTGTTTATGATGCTGATAATACTCCGGATAAGAACGCATTAAAATATCTGGCAATTAATCTGATAGAAAGTAAAGAACTTGGTGCAGTCCTAGGAAAGTTTAGAACGATAAATAAAAATAAAAATCTTCTTACGAAATTTATAAATGTTGAGACGCTCAGCTTTCAATCAATGTTGCAGGCTGGCAGATGGCAGATTAATAAAATTGCTACTTTACCCGGTACAAATTTCGTTATGTGGACTCATCTTATAAAATCACTTAACGGGTGGGATGAACAGGCGCTTACCGAAGATATGGAATTAAGTATCAGAATTTATCAAGCCGGGTATAAAATTAAATTTATTCCTTACTCTATCACATACGAACAGGAACCAGAACAATGGAAAGTTTGGATTAAACAAAGATTGAGATGGGTAAGAGGAAACCACTATGTGATTGGAAAATTCTTTAGGCAGATACCATCTTTTAAAAATAAACGATTAGCATTTGACCTGTTGTATAATTTAGCATTGTATTATGTGTTCTTTACAGCCATTCTTATTTCAGATTTATTATTTATAATAAGCGCTTTATCATTAGTTAGTATGTCATTGCCCGGTCCTTATACATTTGTCTGGATCATGGCATTTGTACTTTTCATTTTTGAAATAATTGTATCTGTTTCTTATGATGAAGAAGACAGTTTTTCAAAAGTAGGTCTTATTATACTGATGTATTTTACTTATTGTCAGTTATGGATTTACCTGGTAATTAGATCATTTTATATTGAGTATGTAAAAAAAGAAGCAAGAGTATGGGATAAAACGGTAAGATTTGATATCGCTACAGAAAAACAAGTAAAGTGAAATTAAAATTTTTAAATATTTTTTTATTAATGATATTAAGTGCATATAACAACTTCGCACAGCTATCATTATACACATCCGCCAGCTATGGTTATTTTCAAAATCCGCTTTACAACTATGAACATCTTTCGGATCAATTAAAACAAACGTATTCCGAATTTAATTATACAAAAGCATTTGAATCATCCAGACTCAATTTTAAGTATATTAGTGGATTGGT
>CAZLJI010000627.1:0-1960 GCA_964559565.1 uncultured Ignavibacteriaceae bacterium
TTGCTTCCGTTTTTGAATTAAATACTTCCCTGTAAACAACTTTCCACGGTCTTCCAGATTTTGTGGAAATAGTTGCTCTGGCATTGTGTCGTGACATTTTCACAGTTTAAAAACAAGTTAAAATATGCAGTTCAACAGCTGAAAAATCAAATATCAATTATTTTATCCAACTATTTGATATTTAAAATTTTATTCGTAATTTGTATAGTTAGTTTATGCTATTCTATTCTGACCAAATCCGTTATAAAAATAGGCGTTTCAGTTCATTTTCCGGATTGATTTTTAGGTTCACTATAAGTTAATTTTAATCATAAATCTGAAACAAGATGAAAAAGAAGAATTGGTCGGTAATTAAACTCGTATCAGATTACATTCATTTGTTATGGATAATTATTCCATCAGGTGCATTAATACTGATTTTTGTTTTGTCATGTCAGGATGAAATTGATCCTGAGGAGCAGGCAATGGAAATTTCTGAATACATCAAAAACTTAAACTATGATCCTGATGCATTACTGAATGTACAAGGCATAAGCGGAGAGTCGCTTAAAGAGAAAACTACTTCTGATGTTACTCAACCCTCTTTGGAAGATAACAACTTAATAACCTGTATAGAAAGCAAATACAACCTGCAACAGAATGTTGAACAGGTTGCCGTCATTCGGCCCACCAACGGTGTAATCTGGCCCGGAGCGCTGATTAAAATAAATGCGGGATTGCTGAACGGGATGCCTGAACCTGTTACAATCAAAGCCGCTCCGACGACGCTAAGAATAGATCTTCCGAATATGGGTGAAAATGGAACCATCGTTGTTAATGAACCCACCAACTCAAATACATCCACAGCGATAGATAAAGCTCTCGACTGGTGGAACAACAATGCTTACGAGGAAGGTTACAGAAATGCATCCAATTCAAGCTATTCGGCATCCTCCTCCTTTTCGCAGGAACAACTGGCCATTGACCTCGGACTGAATGTGAAATGGGCTTCGGGAAGTGTCTCGGCACTTT
Organism: uncultured Ignavibacteriaceae bacterium; assembly: GCA_964559565.1. Lineage (GTDB taxonomy): Bacteria > Bacteroidota > Ignavibacteria > Ignavibacteriales > Ignavibacteriaceae > IGN2. Next base: position 1,012 of record CAZLJI010000627.1, read on the forward strand.
TCAGTCGCACAAGTACCAAAACACAGAAGGTTGCCATGATGACTTTTAAGCAGGTTTTTTATACTGTCACCTTAAATACTCCAACACAACCGGGTGTTGTCTTTGACCCTGCTGTAAATATTGAACAGATAAAATCGGCATTCAGCAATTCAGCACCCCCTGGATATGTTCATTCCGTCAGCTATGGAAGGATTATCATGTTCAGGATGATCACAACGCAATCGGCTACAAGTACAGAGGCAGAAGCTGCAATACAATATGGTGCCGGCAAACTGAATACAGCGGATGTCAATCTGAGGACAAAATACCAGAACATCCTGCAAAATTCCACAATTGAAGTGATTACCATTGGCGGAAATGCAGATACAGCTTCATTCGCCATACAGGCAAAGAACTTTGGGGATCTTGCTCACATTCTTACAGGCAGTAATGCTGTCTATTCCAAAAGTAATCCAGGCGTCCCGATTGCCTATACAGTAAAATTTCTGAAGGACAATAAAGTGGCTAAAATGGGATACACCACGAATTATACCGCAAATGACTGTATCTTCAGCAAAAAGGGTCTGGTTTCTGTCAGGAATCATGGTAGCTATCAAATAAAGCTGTTCATTGTATATGACAGATTCGACGGGCAGCATGTATATCTTACACCATCAGGTATCAGACCGGATGATTCTTATTATCACACGATTCCGGGCGGGTCCAAAAATATCATCATTCATGCACAAACAGAATCGGGGAGTAAATCTATCTTCAGAATAGAGTTATCAGGTCCAAGGGATTGTTGTTTTGTAACCACCGGAAATTTAACGGATTTTAAGGGCTATGAAGTGGACTGCAAAAATTTCTGATTCTAAACCATTTTAATCATACCTGTAAATCTTCAGCCTAAATTGGACAGATTGGTATAAAAATTAAGAGATGGATTTCTTAATTTAATAACCATAAA
>CAZLJI010000628.1:0-1959 GCA_964559565.1 uncultured Ignavibacteriaceae bacterium
AACGGTATCACGCTGCGGAACATACCCGAAAATAACATCTTTTTTCTCAATCACTCCGGAAATTGGTTTAATGGTTCCAAGCAGTGTTTTTAGAAACGTTGTTTTTCCTGAACCATTTGGTCCCACCAGCCCAATGAAATCATTCTGTTCTATCTCAACATTAATATTGCTGTGAATTATCTTGTTTCCATAGCCGATGGAAACATCATTGAATTTTATTATTGAAATACTTTTATCCATTTGATGTCATCTGATTAATTATGTAGTCAATCATTTCGATATATGAATTTACATTTTCGAGACCATAAACCTGTGTCGGAAGTTTAAGAACTTTTGCACTGGTCGCATTTGCGATTTGGTTAGGTGCATTATCACTGTAAAAAACATCTGTCACAATAATTTTTATTTTCTTCTGCTGAATAATTCTGATTATTTCCGCATTGTGCGAAGGTGTTGGCGGAATTCCAGGCTTTGGTTCAACATAACCTGCAATTTTTAATCCGAATCTTTCGGTGAAATATATCCAGGAAGAATGAAAAAATATCATTTCTTTTTGCTTGAGCTTAGACATTTTACTTTCCCACTCATCTATTTTTTTGTCAAGTTTAGAAAGATAGTTATCTAGATTTTTTTTGAAATAAGATCCATTATCAGGAGATAAAAGTACTAATTCTAAATAGATAACTTCTGCCATCGCTTTTGCATTGTAAGGATCAAGCCAATAGTGAGGATTACCCTGTGGATGAACGTCTCCCTGACTGGCATCCACTTTTGTTGTAGGAACTTCTTTTGGTGTTATTGCATCAGAGAGATATACAATTTTTAAAGATGAATTTCTGGAACCGTCAACCAGTTGAGGTGACCACATTTCTAGCTGTAAGCCTATTTGAAAAAAGACATCAGCTTTACGGAGTTTCATCATATAACTTGGGAGGACTTCAAGAAAGTGAACATCCTGATCACCCCGCGAGAGATAGTCAACTTCAACTTTATCGCCGCCAACATTTTTGACAAGATCATAAATTACTGTTGTTGTCGTTACAACTTTGACTTGTGTAAAAGAGTTAAATGTTACTAATAACAATACGAAAAATATTTTATTGATCATTTTAGTACCTTTCAAACTTAAAATGGATGAGCCTTATGTGGACCCAACGAAAATATTAATTGCAGATTTATTGTTGTTTCTCCATCTCTTTCAGATCCATCTGCATAACTGAACATCAAATGCTGAATACCAAGACGCAATGCAAGAGTTTCTTCAAATGGGTAATATCCAAACCATCCTTCAATTCCGGAAGTTTTATTCTGATCATCATTGGCAAGTGTATTATAGTTGGGTTCGTCTCCGATTATTCCGTAGGTGAAATCATATTTGGCTCCAACGCTGAATATTTTATTGAACTGAAAATCCATATAAATAAAAGCACCGAAAGTATTTATATCCTCTTGAACATCTAAACCAAAATCATCTTCGCGAAGAACATTTCTTCTGTTCACGAGTGCCTCTCCCTGCAGAGTGAATGAACTATATGAATCAGGTCTGTATTTATATTTAAAGTCGATTCCGCCATAAAAGTAATTCAACGATTTGTTATCCGGAAGTGCAGTGGAATCATTTGATGTATAGAAATCAGCTTTGGAGTGAACACCATACGAACCACTTAAACCAATTTCAATATTGCTGAAATCTCCAACTGAAAAAAATGAACCAAGTCTACCAACAAAAATTGGAGTGTTTCCTCTATCCAATTCATAATGTTCTTCCTCATCTTCAGATCCATGTTCATCTTCATGATGATGTTCGTGAATTAAGGCATCACCTTTGAAAATACCGAGATCTAAAGTTGTGTAAATATTGCCAGTTGGGAGAATAAAACTTACATCAGCACCAATATCATTGAATCCTTCATCACCAAAATAAATTTGCTGATACAACGGTCTATAAATAAATGACCA
>CAZLJI010000629.1:0-1958 GCA_964559565.1 uncultured Ignavibacteriaceae bacterium
ACCAAGCTAAAATTGTAAAACCATCAGCTTTTAAATTAGACTTGAGCGCATTTATCACTTCTTGACTATATTTTACACTCATTGTACCAGTTAGTTTGAAACCAACCGATTTACCTGCAATAATTATTCCCCCCAGGACCTCATTTGTACCTGAGGATTCAAAACTGATTTCTGTATTCTTGTAGCAGAGAATAATACCTTTATAATTAAAATTACCAGCAAATTTTACATTACCATTAACAACCAAGATACCTGCACCTTCTCCACCATTTACTACGATTGTTTTGTTTTGATTAGCATCAGCATTGATTAAAGTTATCTTAGGAGATGTTAAGTTGCCGAGATCGGATCCATTCGGGATATCATTAATGAATGTTTGATCAGCAGAATTAGCAAGGTATTGATAAATCTTTGCCCATTCAATGCCCAAATTATCAACGCCCACGCTTGGATAACCAGTTTCACCTGTCATCGGATTAATTAAACCCTCAAGGTTTTCGGGTTTTAAAAGATTATTTAAAATATTTTGTTTTTGTATTTCATCGTCAACTCCAACTGCCCAGACTGCAGGTTTGCCATCGCCCTTGATAACACCAGATGAATCGTGATTTAATCCACTTACTTCCATATCGCCAATTTCTTTTGCATCGACTACCGAATTAGCACTAATGTATATTCCGCCAGGCATATTTGGGAGATTAATCGGTTCGAGAAGTGCATCAGCGACTGAAATATGGGTAACCGTCTGAAAGGTAGCTGTAGATGTAACTCTTACATTTGGTAAAGTGCCACTGAGATTGACAACATAACTCCCATTAAATAAACTTTGTGTGGGAGATGTTGTGTTTATCAATGATGGATCGGCATATAGTTTTTCTAAATAGACTTCTACTCCTGTATTGGCAATTAAGCGTGCTTGTGTCTGCTCAAACATACTTACTGTTGTAGATAAATTTTCTTTAGAGTTACCATTCAATTTTAAGATAAAGAACGCAACTATTACTGAAACACCAAGTACTATTATTATTGAACTCTTTCCCATTTTATATGTTCCTCGGATTAATTGTAAATTCCCAATAGGTGAAAATTGAGTCTTGATTTCCTGTTATAAAATTTTTAACTGGTTCGGTAGGTTCAATCCAAAGTTCGGTTTTAATATATTTAATCTTTGATAAATCACTAGTGGGAGAACTTATACTGTCGAGGTAGGAAAAATCTAGTTTTACCAATCCAAGAGAGGAGCCAACTATCGAATCAGTACTATTTACCACCCTTACTAGAATAATGTCATTTTCATTCGAAGTACCTGAAGAATAAGATGAATCTCTGATGAAATATTCAACGGTATCTATGTTGCCGAATCCGCTTTCACCTGGTCGTTGTAAATCACCAACAAATTTAAATTTATTTTTTTCGGCTATTAAAATTGATACACCTTCGTGCATGTATCCAATTTTTCTGCAATCGTAGTTTAAAATTTCCGCTAAGGTCTTGGCATTTTGTTGCATCTTTAATTCATTATCGGATGCAAAACTTGCATTAGACATGAAGAGGTTCATCTTTAAAACTAAAAGCAGAACAATTCCTGCAATAAAAGTTGAACTTAAGAGATCTAATAATGTGCTCATACAAAGTTAGTTTTTTGAATGTAAAGAAAAAATGAAATGTAGATAAAGTGGACTGCTTATATACTTACTTGTTACTTTGATAGTGACCTTCTTAAAGTAACTTTGATTTAATAGATTCTGACCAGATGCATTGGAATAATTAACTTGACAGGTGACAGTATAATCTTCTACATGCGGAAGGCTGACAGGTTTAGAATAGTTTTGAAAATCATCGATGTCATTATAATTTGGCCAAACCTCACCGGCTTCAGGTCCAAGTGGAAGTGTCAATTGGTTTTCAGCGATTGCTTGAAAATCAATTGTTTTTTGATCAAAAGCTTTTTGTTTAAT
>CAZLJI010000630.1:0-1954 GCA_964559565.1 uncultured Ignavibacteriaceae bacterium
TTAGTGATTTGACCACACCCGCTTTATCAGCGTTAATATTATTTTCCATTTTCATTGCTTCAAGTGTAATCAGTTTCGTTCCTGCTGTTACCTTATCACCCTCCTTTACGTGAACATCCAGTATTACTCCCGGTAGTGGTGACTTTATAAAGCCTGCACCTTTTGGTGATGTTGGTGCACTTGTTTTAAGTTGTGATGGAACCGATTCTGTGGAAGGAACAGCTACTGACCTAACAAGTCTTGGGGTTTTAGTTGGTGATATTTTTTTATCCACTTCAACTTTATATAGTGTCCCGTTAACTTCTATCTCAGCAATGTTTTCGTCAACATCGAGGATTTTAACATCGTACTTATTTCCCTGAATAGTAAACTTAAAATTTTTCATCGTTTTATTCCTTTATCTTGGATGTTGTCTCAAGCCATAGATCTTTGAACTCCACGGCGAGTAAATTTTCGACGCCCGGTTTATAGTAAGTATAGCTGATTCTTCATCATGTAGTTCGAGAAAATATAAATGAAGCGCCATAGCAATTGCAGCATTTACTTCACCGGAAACAGAAATATCTTTTTTCTCTTTGTCAATTACTCCTTCTTTATGCAGAACTCTTCTCAACTTAACTTGAATCAATTTTGTAAGATTGAAGAAGACGATATACAGCAGAAGTAGAGCAATGAAAACAATAGCATATCCGATAACCGTCATTCCTAATCCGAATGGATCTACCTCCTTGAAGTATTCCGATTTACTGGACTTATTTAATGTATCGGCTAAAACTTGTTGTACTTGTAAGAATAACATTTTCATTCTCGCTATAAAGGAATATTAGAATGTTTTTTAGGCGGATTTACATCCTTTTTTGTTTTTAGTGATTCAAGTGCACGAATTACTCTGAATCTTGTATTCCTTGGCTCAATAACATCATCGATGAAACCATATTTGGCAGCAACATAAGGAGTAGCAAATTTGTGTTTGTATTCCTCTTCCTTTTTCTGAAGGAATTGCATCCGCTCTTCAAGGTCAGTAATATCTTTATACTCTTTACTGTATAGAATTTCAATTGCACCTTTCGGTCCCATAACCGCAATCTCTGCAGCCGGCCAGGAATAATTTATATCACCACGAAGATGTTTGGAACTCATAACATCATAAGCCCCTCCGTAAGCTTTCCGGAGAATGACTGTAACTTTTGGTACGGTTGCTTCACCATAAGCAAAAAGAAGTTTTGCACCGTGAATAATTATTCCACCATACTCCTGAGCAGTTCCCGGTAGAAACCCTGGGACATCAACAAAAGTTACAATCGGTACATTGAATGCATCGCAGAAACGTACAAACCTCGCAGCTTTCCTCGAGGAATTAATATCAAGCACACCTGCTAAATAGTTTGGCTGGTTTGCAATTATTCCAACAGGCATACCATTGAACCTTGCAAAACCCGTTACAATATTTGGTGCGTAATGTCGTGCGACTTCAAGGAACTCATTATAATCTACAACAGCGTGGATGACGTCTTTGACATCGTATGGTTTGCTTGGATTTTCCGGAACAATTTCATTCAAATGATCTTCGAGCCTGTCAATTGGATCAGTGCAATTCAGTACTGGCGGGTCTTCAAGATTATTCTGAGGCAAATAACTTAAGAGTTTCCGGATTAATTGAATTCCTTCTTCTTCAGAATCAGCAACAAAATGTGTGACACCTGATTTTGAACCGTGAACCATCGCACCGCCAAGCTGTTCTTCATCTACAACTTCGCCGGTAACTGTTTTAACAACCTTTGGACCGGTAACAAACATATAGCTTGTCTCTTTTGACATTATGATAATATCAGTGAGAGCGGGAGAGTAAACTGCACCACCGGCACAGGGACCAAATACAGCAGAGATCTGTGGCACAACACCGGAAGCCATAATATTTCTTTGAAATATATCTGCGTAGCCGCCAAGGCTTTTC
>CAZLJI010000631.1:0-1952 GCA_964559565.1 uncultured Ignavibacteriaceae bacterium
CCCCTATAGTATGGTTCAACATGGAATTTATATCCATTTCAGTCTGGTCTTTCATACTCTAATATAAGTAAAAATATTGCGGAAAGCTATAGTTGCGAGCATGTCTTAAAACACAAAAGGCCCTGCAGTGCAGAGCCTCTTTAATCCATATTTCACCAACGATCACTTGAGCAATATCATCTTCTTCACTTCTCTAAAGTCACCTGCGATTAACTGGTAGTAGTAAATGCCACTCGCCATATTATTACCGTCAAATGTGTAGGTATGATTTCCTGAATTTAGTTTATTTGATACAAGAGTGGATACTTCTTTTCCAAGAAGATCATAAACTTTTAATGTAACCATACCATCTGCAGGAATTGAATACTTAATTTTAGTTGTCGGGTTAAACGGATTTGGATAGTTCTGACCCAAATAGAAAACTGATGGCTGATCAATCTCTATTTCTACTTCATCCGAATAAGCGAATGATCCATCGAAATCCATCTGCTTTAATCTATATGTATAAGAACCTGAAAGAAGATCTTTATCTCTGAAGAGATAATTCTGCATTTCGGTTGTAGTTCCTTCACCTTCAACAAATCCGACTCTTTCAAATTCTCCCGCAGCCTTTCTCTGAATTTCAAATCCCTGGTTGTTCACTTCTGTTGCAGTATTCCATGTTAGAATAACATCATTCTTATCTGAAGTTGCAGAGAAGGAAGTCAATTCAACTGGTACAATGACATCAAGAGAAATTGTTCTCCGGTGAACTGGTGTTCCATTAGGTCCTGCACCCTGGACGGTAATTGTATAAGTGCCCAATGTAACATTTCCGCTCGTCTGAATTAATAACTGTTTATCTCCCGGAAATGAATTTATAATATTACCATTAGGAAAACTGAGATCAATAGTTCCTGAAGGCGGAGTTGGGCTTACTGTTGCAGTGAATATTGCATCATTAGAATAAAGTTTAACCGCAGGAACACTTACAGTTACAGTTTCCTGACCACCGGAATTTGGAATAATTAATGCATTTGACGATAGAGTCATGGCAAAATCTGGGAAGTAGCCAACATAACTTCCAAAGTTTCCACCTCTGAAATCTGTCCACATCGCAAGTGCCTGATTATTGTTAGAGATTATGGCGTCGTAGTCACCTTGATAACGAGGGGTTCCACCGCCACCACAAGTAGTACAGTTGATTCTCATTTTTTGATTGGAAACTCTTTGATTTGCAGCCCAAGTTATCCCACCATTGTCTGAATAACTCGCATAAATATAAGCACTGTCACTGGTTGGTGTATCGCGTGTGTCCATCCACTTTACAAATAATCTACCTGTTTGCGTATCACACCAAATGGAAGGATGCCATTGATTGTTTGCTGTGCTTGGAAAATCATCATTGACAGTAACAGGGCTTGACCATGTTGCACCCTGATCTGTAGAATATCGGCAAAAAATATCTGGTTTATTTCCATTTCCTGATGGACTGTTTGAAGCATACACAAGATATAATCTTCCTCGGTACGTACCACTACTCTGATCAGCAGTAATAAATGGATAGGGTCTGGTTCGCATATTCTGTACGGAATTTCTTCCACCAACTTCAGTTCCAACATAATTTGAAAAATTCTGCGCTGATTTCAATGTGAAGTTTAGTCCACCATTAGTTGAAGCATAAAATGTATATGTGGAAGCAAAAGCACTTCCAGAGTTTGTAACAACATAAACAACACCACCATCAGTTGCACCATTCGGACCAATACAGACCATCATACCCGGTAAAGATTGAGTACCAAATGAAGTGGTTGTTGTCCAACTTGTACCTTGATTTGTTGATCTTGCAAAATTTCCAGGAGTCATTCCAGTATAAACATAGCCCGAATAAGGCCCGGTTGTTTGATCGGCAACCATCCAGTTTTTATCATTTCCTGATACTGCAGTCACAGAAGCACTCCAGGTTGCGCCAT
>CAZLJI010000632.1:0-1952 GCA_964559565.1 uncultured Ignavibacteriaceae bacterium
CTCCCTTTATACAATCGAAAATTGTTATATATTTGTCAATGTATAAATCAAACCCCTCTCTTGTAAAATCCTCTGGATTATCTATATTCTTTACTTCATTTATCTTTACTATTAGATCGCCGTATTCAATTTGATGTATGTTATGTAAGTGATGTAAATGATCGTGGTGTTGGTGTTTTCTATTACCCTTTCCCGGAAATGTAATTTCATTATTAATTTCGTGTGACACGTAGTCCTCCAAATGAATATGTATTGTCTGATTTACAATAGTTATTCCCGATCCCTTACAGGATTGACAATAGCTTCTTATCACATTCGCATCCTTTTCTATTAATCCTGAACCATAACAATGAAAACACACAATCCAATGAACATTACTTTTTCTGAAATTATTTAATTTACCGATTCCTCCGCACACAATACAAGGTTCAACATTCACATATCTTTCCATTTGTGTTCCAAACCCTTTACAGATTGAACAGTGTACTCTTCTAGGATAGGTTATAACTATAGGCTTATTAATATACATGTCCTTCCACTCATAATCTGTATTTACTGTAATTGTGTCATCCAAAGTACACCGATCATTTGTGGTATTTAGATTTGTATTTGTGGTATTTAGATTTGTATTTGTGGTATTTAGATTTGTATTTGTGGTTGTATTTGTATTTGTGGTTGTATTTGTGTTAGTATTTCCTTGACCAGTTTTTAAACTATTGTCGTACATCATTCTTGTATCTGGATTTTTCAGCACATTATATGCTGTTTGTAATTTAGAGAATTCTGTCGCATCTCCTCCCTTATCTGGATGTTTAGTCAATGCCATTTTTTTATATGCATTTTTTATATCACTTTGTGATGCGTCTTGAGACACTTTCAGAATTTCATATAAATTTTCACGTTTATTGCTCATTTCACTGTTTTCCATTAATACAAAAAATATACACCTTACTTTTTAATTTTGTTTGTATTTTAAAATTAAAAATGGGACGAGAAATAAATTTAAGAAACGATATTACGATAGATATAAATCCAACTAATTATGACACGAATGTTGTCAAAGATTTACTAGACACAATAGATTTTCAACCTTATTGGTATCAAGGTTATGCCTGTAGAGGCAAGGAACTTGTCATGAGACTTGGACATACTGTTGCTTGGTTCAACGATGACGCTTTTCCCTATTCAACAACCCTTCTACCTGGAAATGCTTTGAGATTATCTCAAATTCATCCGAAAAGATTTCCTGAACCTTTAAATACCCTACGCAACCACATTCAAGCGCAATATAAGCAGAAATTTAACACTCTGTTAATTGAACGTATTGATCGAAAGGACACTAAAAGGGACTTTTATAGTTCTGCCTTTAGCCAAACGAAAGAATCTTGGATAGAAACAAACACGAAAGTTGTTTTGTTGTCAGTTGGAGACTCAGTTCCAGATCATATTGAATGGATGACGAAATCACCAAAAGAAGTCAAAGTTGTGGATAGAAAAACGAAAACAGAGAAAATCGTTACGAAACATAAACTCGCAACTGAGGCAAAGGTCGACCTTAAGAATAACACCTTATCATTCATGGTAGAAAATGTAAGAGAGTGGAAATACAAGATTCCGTTTGAGAAAAAAGGACCGTTATATATATTAACCTTCAGATGCATAGACAAGACAAAAGCGTTGGACTATTTACGAACTAATTTTTCTCTTGGATCAGTGATTCCGAAAGATGTCATGCAACATTCAATCGTCTACAAAAAGTTATTAACTGCTGATCAGAAAAAGCTTTATATAAAGTTAGCCAAGAATTATATGTATATAAGAACGTTTGTAAAAGCTACAGAGGTAAAAGACATGCAATCCGTAGAAGACACACAACAAGTGGGTCCGACAAATACCGTTAACCCACTGCCAGCAGCCAATAAGCGAAAAAACGCTGAATGTAATGAAGCTTT
>CAZLJI010000633.1:0-797 GCA_964559565.1 uncultured Ignavibacteriaceae bacterium
AATCATTAATAATCCACTCGCCGAAGCCTTAACCCAATAACCAAATCCAGGCATTAAAGTATCAGCCTCGCCATAACCACCATCATATCCATATACCGGTGCAGAATTTATATCAGGAGGAATTGAAAAAATATTTTCTGTTGGGAATGGGCTTTCATAACCGCCAATTAAATTCCAACCTGTGTTAACTACTATCGGAATATGTGGCATTGTTATAATTCCTTCAGTTGGCCACTCTTCCCCGGTGTTATAGGTAAGACTGCCAGTATGTTTCATCCAGTAGCCTGTCCCCGATTCCACAGTAGTGACAGCTTGATATCCATCTTCAAATTTGTATACACCCGCGGCTTGATCCCGGTCCGACCACCATAAATCTGTATTTTGATTTACTGGATGCAGTCCAGGAATGGATACTATATTCCATCCGTCGTTAATATCAACAGTGAGCTGAAAGCTTTCAACATTACCATTAGTAATAGTCACTTCTATAGTTCTACAGTCATTTAGCGGATTCGGATCACCGGCAAGCTGTGTGCAAACATTCATAATGTATACTCCGGGAGTTGGATTCCAATCATCAAAAGTTATGAGGCGCATATATCCAGGGGCAAGACTGTTTACTATTTTTGTAGAACTATAACCACCCGTTATTGTCATTTGCACCGGGAAATTCTGTGCAGCAACTGTACCATGATTAATAACATAAATACGTGATGAACCATATATAGGGCCTGGATCTCTAGGAGATTGTATTCCAACATCATTCGTAAAAACCGGGCTGATGATAATTTCATCTA
>CAZLJI010000633.1:807-1949 GCA_964559565.1 uncultured Ignavibacteriaceae bacterium
TACCAATTATTAATAAGTGAGTGGTTACCGCCAATCAGCCACGCAATATAAGTTGTTGATCCAACATTATTATTAATTGTAAAATTAATTTGATTGGCACAATTAAAACTATTCTCATCCAATGTAAACCCTTCGTTAGTCCAATTTACACCGTCAACACTGGATTGAATTCTAAGAGAAATGTTTGCTGTATCTAAACAACTCAGTTTTTGAAAAAATTGAAGATTTAAGCTGGTCAAACCTGCTGTATTAATTGGGCCAACTATTAATCTGGATACTCCAATTCCTGCTGTACCGCTTGCCATCATTTCATTTGGTGTACCACCCGTGTTTGACGTTTGACTAATACTCCACCTTGGACTTAAAGTAGAAGTTTGCGACCAGAAAGGTGGAAAGTTTTGCAAATTAAATTTTTGCTGGTACGGTAATGTTATCTGAGCAAAGGATGTTGTGGAATCAAATCCTATTACCGCAATAAAATAAACAATCAATAATAGATTTTTTTTCATAAGGGCCTCGTTTTATGAATTAATAATTGTTTGTTAATTAAGTTCAATTCCGTGTAACGAATAATAAAAAAGCAAACAAAGCAAACAGCAGAAACCAGATTATATCTGAAATAATATTTTGCAGTTTAAGTTTTTTCTTAAGTTTTTGCTCTCGCTTATCCATTCTATGTACTTGGTCTATTCCGTTTTACTTGGATTGATTAAAAAATTTCTGTTGCAAATAAAGCAAATAGATGTGCGGCATTTCTACCAGATTTGTTGCAAATTTGATTGAAATTGTTGCAAAGAGATAAAATTGAATGAATTTGAGATGTAGACAAGAAAAGCAGTAACACTTGCGGCGAAGGTTCTCTCGATACATTTCATTACTCGAGAACCTTTTATTCTGCTTGGTTTTCGAGTTTGCCTGCTGCAAGCAGGTTTGGGGTTGTCTAAAAAATAATTTTTAATGTCACACTGAGCCTGTCGAAGTGTGATTCTAATCCAAATTGTCGGTCTTCGACAAGCTCAGCCTGACAATTTTTAACAATTTATTCAATCACATTATTTATAGAACATTATTTACTAAATGGATTCCAGCCTTCGCGGGAATGATAGGTCTAAAAATTAATTTTTGTATTCAGTGGGAGAAAC
>CAZLJI010000634.1:0-1941 GCA_964559565.1 uncultured Ignavibacteriaceae bacterium
AATGTTGGTCATGCCCACTTTGCATTGAGGATGGCTTTAAGAGAGATGGACAAGATGATTAAGAATGGACTTTCAGAGGAAGATTTTGAAGCAACTCGTGCATTCCTGCAAAGCTACATTCGGCTTTACATCAAATCACCTGAACAACAGCTTGGTTACTTGATGGATTCAAAAATGTATGGAAGAGAAAATTATATTCAAGAGCTTGGTGCGTTGCTTTCTAATCTAACTCTTGAGGATGTAAACAATGCGATTAAAAAATATATGCAAATTGATAATATGAAAATCACTATTGTCACAGATGTAAGTGAAGCAGGACCACTTGCAGAAAGTTTACTTAACAATACCATCTCTCCAATGAGTTATTCAAATATAGTTAAAGCAGGATTATCGGAGGATATTTTAAGTGAAGATGCTGCAACCGAAAACTTTAAGCTGAACGTTAAGAATGTAACGATTGTAGATTCGAAGGATACGTTTAAGTAATTCAGTTATGAACGAAATTTAAGCCGGGTTTCGCCCGGCTTTTTTATTCAGGTATTTCATAATCCAGCCATCGTTTCAGAGTATTTAAAATGAATGTGCGATCTTTCTCATTAAAATTTCTTATTCTTGTTCTGTGATTTCCACCTTCCTTAACCATTTTTATTGAATTGGTTTCTCCTGTCAACTCAACTGAAGTAGCGGACCACGCATCGACTTCACCATAAATAAATATCATGTTATTTCCGTTCTTTTGAATCCAGTTGGAAATACTTTGCATTAGGCAGCAATCAAAATCAGGATTTAAATCTTCAGGTAAAAATATTCTGCTGGTCGGTTCTGTAACTTCAGTAAGCAAATCTTTAAAATCAGAAATATCGTAGCCATAATAACCCATCTGTGAATAAGCCTGATAAATAAATGGAATATTTGGTTCAATTTCTTGGTCCGAAAAATAGCCGAATGACGATCCTTTCTTTAAATGCTCGAACAAAATCTCATTAGAAGCGGTTGTATCAGGAATTTGTTCACAACTAGTGTATTGCCATTGCCAGAAAGCAAATCCGTATTCAAGGACAACGAATTCGAAAATGAATCTATCGTTACCGATCGAATAAGTATATCCGGAACTTTTTGTGTCATCAATAAACATTGGCAACAATTCATCTTCTCTTTTAAGAACTTCTCTCTGGAAATTAACCATTTTATTTCTGCATTCTTCTGTTCCTACATTATCCAGAAAATGGTAGATACGGGGATCTTCTGGTGCAAGATTCAAGGGTGCAACGTAACAAACTGAAGCATCAGCATCATCAGAGAAATAATATTTGTGAATGTAGGTAGTCTGTCCACCTTTGCTGATCCCTGTTGTAATCCATTTGTTATCGTAAATGCTTTTCATTGTTTCAATTATCCGGTGATGATCGTTTGCAGCTTGCTCGATAGTCAGGAGAGTCCAGTCAAGACTGTCAGGAAGCGATTCGCCGCAATAACGATGCTCGACAACAATTTTGTTGCACTTTAATAATGATGCAAGTTCGTTTCGCCTATTATAATCAATATTATACCCATCAAGCTCAATCACCATTGGCAGGGATTCATCTATATGAGATAAATAAAATTTTTGATTGAATTTTTCTCCATCAGGATTATTATGATCGACAGGCTGCTCAATAAATATTTTGAACGCTTCAACATATTCTGAATCTGGTTCAATTCTTTCCACACTAATAATCCCGGGAAGTGATTCAATTCTGTTTTGTAAATCTGTTTGAGAGTAGAGAAGGGAAGTGATATAAACAATTATTCCAATTGTAAGAAAAGTAAGCCTGATTTTTTTCATAGAAACCCCCAATGATAATCGATTTGAAAATTTTATTTTTTTCTTTTGAAAAGATAAAGCTGTGAAAGTATCATTCCAATTAGCATCAACAAACAACCAAATAAACCGCGCACAGG
>CAZLJI010000635.1:0-1936 GCA_964559565.1 uncultured Ignavibacteriaceae bacterium
AGAGAGAACTCTATCGTTGTAATTGGGTTGAATGGGTTTGGATAGTTCTGGAACAGAACAACTTCCCTTGGATTAAAATCAACCACAACTTCTTTCTCATCTGAGTAAGTAAATGATCCATCAAAATCAATTTGCTTTAATCGATAAACAAGTACTGTTGACTGAGCTGAGCTTATATCATCAATGTAAGAATATTCTTTTTGTTCTGTCGTTGTTCCATATCCAGGAATAAATCCTATCTTCTCCCATTCTGATTCCTGACTCCTGTCTTCTAACTGCTTTTTCAGAATCTCAAAACCATAATTGTTAGTTTCTGTTTCTGTTTGCCAATTAAGTTGAACTGAGTTGTTACTTACTTTTGCAGTAAATGAGATAAGTTCTACTGGAACAACATTGTTTTCGTACTTGAGCATAGTTCCGTTCATTCCTGAAACCCAGCCTACATGTTCGTTAGCAAAACAAAGTGATGTCAAATCATTTTCAGTTTCCTCAGTATGCACAGTCCAGGTAGTACTTAAGTTTGTTGCATTGAGAATTGTCCCATTTGTTCCAGCGATCCAAATTGAGTTAGAATTTATAAATGTAATAGCTTTGAGATCATTGTTGGTACCACTAACTTGTTCTAACCAAGATTCTCCTCCATCAAAGGATAATAAAACTGTGCCCTCACTTCCAACTATTAAACCCAAAGCAGAGTTATAAAATTTTATGCAGTTCAAATCAGATATAGTTCCACTTATTTTTATATCCCAAGATTCACCACCATCTGATGATTTTAATATTTTTCCACTTTTGCCAACTGCCCAGCCCATGTTTAAATCTGAAAAATATATGCTAGAACTGCTAGTAGAATTTTTTTTTATCCATGTAATTCCACCATCTATTGATTTATAAATACCACCATCATCATCATCATCATCTGATGCCCATCCATTATACTGATCTTTAAAAAATACTGATGAAAATTTTCGACTACCTTCTATCCAGTTTTCACCCCCATCTGTCGTTCGGTAGTAGTTTGTTGTACCTTCACCAACAGCCCATCCATAATTCTCATCAATAAAATAAACAGATCTGATTCGTCCTCCTTCGTATTGATCATAAAGTTGTGTTTTCCAGATTTTACCACCATTAGTACTTTTGAGGATAATATTTCCTCCATCACCAATGCAACTTGCTCTGTAACCTACGGCCCATGCAATATTTTCGTTTAAACAAATTACTGAGTAAAGATCATCACCACTCCAACAGGAAAATCTGTTTCCACTTAGAATTTGTTCCCAGGAATTATCTCCGGCTTGGAGAATAAAAATTGTGCCTTTGAATCCAACAGCCCATCCATAACCTGTGCTTGTTATGCAAATTGAAATTAACCCAGCTTCTTCTTCACCTCTATATTCTGAGTCCCAGGTCAAACCGCCATCAGTTGTTTTATATATCCCTCTATAATAACCGTTGTCATCTCCAGCAACCGCATAACCAATGTTTGAATCTTTAAAATTTATGGAATTAATTCCTCCAGACCTATAAACATAAAGTTGCTCTCTCTGACTTGTTTCTTTTTCTTTTAAATTTGGTGATAAAATCGATTGAATCCATGTGTTGCCACCATCTGTTGTTTTATAAATATAATTACAATGCGGTGTAATACCTCCACCAACAAATCCCAAGTTAGAAGTAATAAATTCAACGGTTATGGGAAAGCCGTAGGTATTAGGAAACGAGCTTGACTTATTAGTCCAACTAGTACCACCATCCGTGGTTTTAAGTATTAACCAATTGCTTAGTTCTCCACCAATTACATATCCCGAATTGGTATCAATAAAATCTACAGCAGACAAATTACTTGAAGTACCTGATGGTAAAGATACCCAAGCTGAACCACCATTTGTAGTTTTTAATATGGTACCACTGAATCCAATTATATAACCAGTAT
>CAZLJI010000636.1:0-1935 GCA_964559565.1 uncultured Ignavibacteriaceae bacterium
CAAACGAACTTAACAATTATGATGAAGCTACCAGACTATATAAACAGTTTCTTAAAGAATATCCCAATGATGAATTAGCTGCATCTGCACAAGCTGAACTCGATAATATGGGTTTGACACCAGAAGAAATTCTGATGAAAAATATGGCCAAAGAAAAGTAATGGAAAAACAAGTTCGTGACTTTAAGAATTATCTCGATCCATCATTCATTTCCAAACTAAACTCCCTCGAATTAAAAGCAAGACTGGTTGTCGAAGGATTTATGGTTGGACTTCATAAAAGTCCGTATCACGGTTTTAGTGTTGAGTTTTCAGAACATCGTGCTTATATGCAGGGAGACAATCTGAAAGATGTTGATTGGAAAGTGTTTGGTAAGACTGAAAAGTATTTTATCAAACAGTATGAAGAAGAAACTAATCTGAGAAGTTATGTTTTACTTGATACAAGCAATTCTATGGCATATAGTTCAGGGGATCACATTTCCAAGCTAGATTATTCAATTACTCTGGCAGCCGCATTAAGCTATATCATGATTCATCAGCAGGATGCTGTGGGCTTGACACTCTATTCGGAACAGATCAATAAATTTTTACCTCCAAAATCTTCAAGAGCTTATCTTCAGGAAATTTTAAAGAACCTTGTAAATGTTCAGGCATCTGAAAAAACAAATACAGCTGAAAGTTTAAGTGAAGCTGCAGAAAAGATTAAAAGAAAAGGACTTGTGGTTATTATTTCAGATTTTTTTGATGATTTAAACTCAGTATTAAAAGCATTAAAGCATTTCAGTTATAAAAAAAATGAAGTGATTGTATTCCAGGTTCTTGATCCGATGGAAAGGACTTTCTCTTTTGGCAAAGATGCTATATTTAAAGATTTAGAAACAGGGAGTGAGCTGACGACGCAGCCTTATCAGATTCAAAAGGCTTACCGGGAAGCGATGACTGAATTCACTAACAAGATAAAAACTGAATGTCTGAATTCAAATATTGATTACAATTTAATTGAAACATCTGATCCATACGATAAAGCCCTCTTTCGATACATACAAAAAAGAGAAAAATTATACTGATCAGTTAACCATTTATAAGTTTCAAATACTTCTCTGATAGAATCTTTGCCTCTGCCTCTGTTTTTGCCTCAACAATAATGCGAATAATTGGCTCTGTGTTCGATTTTCTAAAATGTACCCAGTGATCGTTAAAATCTACTCTTAGTCCATCCTCTGTGTTAATCTTTTGACCGGAGAATGATTGTTTTAATTTTTGAATCACTTGATCTGGTTCCACCGTGATTTCAATTTTCTTCTTTGATATGAAATACTTAGGAAGCTCGTCTATCAATGTTGATAATGGTTTGCCATAGTCAGCGAGATGCTGAAGAGTTAAAGCAATACCAACAAGCGCATCTCTTCCATAATGAACTTCAGGAAAGATAACTCCACCACTTCCTTCACCACCTATTACAGCTTTAACTTCTTTCATTTTCTTTACAACATTTGCTTCACCAACAGCAGAACGAAAAACCTCACAACCAAACTTATGTGCAATATCATCAACAGCTCTTGTAGTAGATAGATTAACTACCACATTTCCTTTTTTTCTTGAAAGAATGAACTGAACAATTTGAGTAATTGTATTTTCTTCACTGAATGGTTCGCCTTTATCAGTGATTAAAACTAAACGATCAACATCAGGATCGACTACAATCCCAAAATCTGCTTTAAACTCATTTACTTTTTTCATTGTTTCGATTAGATTTTCTGGCAATGGTTCAGGCAATCTTGGAAAGATTCCTGTTTTTTCACAGTTCATCTCAATTACTTCACATCCGAAATCCTTTAAGAATTGGGGAAGCAGGTAAGCTCCGGCACCATTTACACTATCGAGAACTATTTTAAATTTCTTCTTTTTGATCTCATCGAGATATATTATACCT
>CAZLJI010000637.1:0-1932 GCA_964559565.1 uncultured Ignavibacteriaceae bacterium
ACAATGCCACTGATATTATGAAGATTGACTGAAGTCTGGAATTTGATGAATTTGGCATCGAAACCTGACTGCATTGAGATTCCGGTTATAATTAATAATACAATTCCAATGGCATTTATTGCATGCCAAATGCGAAGCCAAAATGGATAAAAATATAATTTGGTATTTTCTGAGCTCATGATGTTCTATTTTTTGATGAATCTGAAAAAAAGATGTATAAGCATTCCGGCAATAGTCATGAAAAATATGATGAAACTTATTCTTCTAAGTACCGGAAACTGCTGCGAACCAATAACATAAGATTCGTTTGAAAGAATTGCTTTAAAAGAGCCATTGTCAGCCCTGCTCTGTAAATTGACATATTTATAAAGAGAAGCTTTTAATCTGGAATCTCTGCTGTGGCATTCATTACAATTTCTTACTGCATTTTCCTTGCTCATAATATTATGCGAAACCATCAGGCTGTCAATAACATCAGTGTGACATTCAATACATCTTACATTTTTAAAATGAAGTTCCTGGTTGGGTAGCCAGTCATGCACTTGCACCAATTCCGGTTTATCCTTCCCTGCTATAAGGTTATATCTGTTCATATCATTATGGCACGAGAGGCATAAACTGTTGCTGTATTCAACAATTTCAAGCACATCTCCACTGTTTCTGGCAGTTGGATGGTAAGTGTGCTGGTTGTGGCATTTTCCACAAGTGAAATCTTCTCCGCTAACTTTAAAGTGAACACTTTTCTGAAATTCTTCATTAATCCTTTCGAACTGATAAGTGGCATAAGTAGGATCGCCGCCATGACAATCGAGACAAGAAGACAAAGGTTCCAGTTTCAGTCTCCCTTCATGAGGATAAGTTGAGTATTCATAAGAGTGACAATCAGTACAATCGAAACTTTTATGTACTCCTGATTTTATCCCCATTGTATCGATAATATAATACGGATTCATTAATTTCTTTTGCTCCTTACCGATAACCTCATTTTGGAATGAAATAATCTGAGATGAATGGCACTTTAGACAAGCAT
Organism: uncultured Ignavibacteriaceae bacterium; assembly: GCA_964559565.1. Lineage (GTDB taxonomy): Bacteria > Bacteroidota > Ignavibacteria > Ignavibacteriales > Ignavibacteriaceae > IGN2. Next base: position 1,031 of record CAZLJI010000637.1, read on the forward strand.
GGTTTTTAGCGTCATCATAAACCGACTGTGCTTTAATTAAAGGTGTTGCCAGTATTAAAAATATTGTAATTAAAATATGTTGTTTATTCATTCTGTTTCTGTTGAACTGTTTAAATAATCTCAAATAAAAAAGGTAATATCTGGTTTGCAGATATTACCATTTATATAATCAGATATTTTTATTTTGTAGAATTGAAACATCCGTAATATTCTGTAACGGAATGTATTCAAAACTTTTTATACTAAAAAGCCCAGATTCTTGTAATTGTAAAGCCAATGGCAATACCATTTTTATCAAATTTTGCGCGGTTAAACATCATGCTTTCCTGTGGAATCATACTTGATGCATTGCTCACATAAATTTGGAAAGCATGTGTAAAGGTTGAAATTTGCCATCCCAGTGCAATATTCGGAGTATAGTCCGGCATCTCGGTTTGTTCCGAAATCGATTGAATTTTCAAAGGATGATTATAATTAACCGTTAGCGCTGATTGCGGGCTGATTTTTATTCGTCCAAGTGCATGTACCCCGAATAAATCGTGGTTTTCTTCTTTTCCAACCATGTTGTAGTGTGTAAAACTTCCACCTGCCTGTAACGACAGCCACTCAGTGAATTTCCGGCTTACCATAACCTGCGAAAAATAAGACCATCTGTCGGTAAAAGTTATACTATATTCCGCTGAACCTTGTCCTGAATGATGTGTTTTCCCGGTTTCGAAAGCGCTTTCATCGCGGCCATCGATAGCTAAAACGCCATAAACTGCAAGACTGACTGGCATTTTATCATCGCTGGATTGCTGCAGGATACTGTATTTGGCGTTCAGGTCAGTGTACATTTTTTCTTTGGTTATCCCCGCGCCAATTTGCAGGTTTTTAACCGGCACATATTCAAGTGCAAGTCT
>CAZLJI010000638.1:0-1932 GCA_964559565.1 uncultured Ignavibacteriaceae bacterium
ATGCTTACCTTTAGTTTCAATTTTGTATCTGATAAGCAGCTCATGAATTCCTGCAGGAGTGCAGGATCGAAATGCCGGTTTACCAATTACTAAATTTCCCACACTGATCGGATGAAAACCATCAACATCTTTTTTGGGAGAAATTGCTTCGATAACTTTATCTTCATCGATTTGCTTTGGAAGCGGAAGCTGAACAAGAATACCATGATAGATTTTATTGTTGTTGTATGATTCGATTAGCTGAAGTAAATCCTCTTCCTTCATATCAGCTGGATATTTTTCTGTCTTCGCTCGCATTCCAATTTCTTCACAAGCTTTGGCTTTACCTTTGACATAACTTTCTGAAGCAGGATTATCTCCAACTAGAATTGCTACTAACCCAGGTACATCACTTCCAGATACTTTTAATTTTTCAATATCAATTTTTAACTCGTTCCTGATATCCTGAGCTATTTTTTTTCCGTCAATAATGATCATTGTTCGTTTGCTTTTACAAAATCCGGAAATAAAATTCTTTCGATATGAACAGCTTTGCCTGTGGTAGAATCCACTTTAAGAAACACTCCGCACAGATGAACATCGTTTGTTGCTGCTTCATACTTTTGCGGTGTCTGATATAAAAATCTATTCACTGCAGCCTGGACTTTCATCCCGACTACAGATTCATACGGACCAGACATTCCAGCATCAGTGATATAACCAGTTCCCTTCGGCATAATTCGTTCATCAGCAGTTTGAATATGAGTATGTGTGCCTATTAAAGCACTTACACGTCCATCAAGATAATGCGACATAGCAATTTTTTCTGCCGTTGCTTCAGCATGGAAGTCAACAATGATGACTTTAGTTTCGTTTTCAATTTTTGGCAACACCCAATCAGCCGACCGAAAGGGACAATCAATTGCAGCCATAAAAGTTCTTCCCTGAAGATTCAGAACGGCGACTTTTCCTTTTTTTGATTCGGCAATGTTATAACCGTTACCATAAGTTCCTTTTGGATAGTTTAACGGTCGTAATGCTCTTGGTTCTCTTCTAAGATAATCCTGAGACTGATGCTTATCCCAAGTATGATTTCCGCCAGTGAGTACGTGAACTCCAAGATCAAAAAGTTGATTGCCTTCTTTATCTGTGCAGCCTTTCCCTTCCGAAGCATTTTCAGCGTTAGCGATTACCAAATCGGCTTTGTATTTCTGAATGAGTCCGGGAAGCCAGGTTTGAACGAGATCCATTCCCGGTTTTCCTACTATGTCACCTATGAAGAGAATATTGATTGTGGGCATATAAGTGTGAATTTTTAGTGCAAAATATAGTTATAATCAGTGAAACTTTACAGGATAGAATTTTTAAAAGTCATTTTTGAAAGCGTAGTAAAGTCACCGGGATATAATCATTGACTATAATTTGGTTACAGGGATCGTAACTCTAATGTAAAAATTTATTTCTATAACTGCCATGCGAAGCCAATAATAAAACTAATAACAGCATCAAAATTTGTTGAGTAATAATCTTTATTCTCGATGTAAGAATGATAATAATATACGCCATCCGGAAATGGTTTTTGAAATGTAAGGTCAAATGTTATGAAAGTCTTCTGCACCTTAGTCTTGTATCCTATTCCAAGCAAAGGTAATACAAACAAATCCTTTCTCACTGTATGAGAAGTTCCACTTCCTCCTGAATTTGCATGTAATTTTAGACCAACAATTAAATTAACACCTGATTTGAACGGGAAAAACTTTAAATTTGTGCTTAGTTCAAAACCATTAAAGTCCTCAGAGTTAAAAGCAATTCCAGGTCTAAATTCCATCTCAGTATTACTACTTAGCGGGAAATTGACAGATAAATTTATGTTCATACCGACAGATGTTTCCTTTTCGAATAATAATATCTCCGGTCCCAAACCTGTCCCCATTGAAACTGATTGTGGTTGAA
>CAZLJI010000639.1:0-212 GCA_964559565.1 uncultured Ignavibacteriaceae bacterium
GGTTTGTTATAAACGGATATGCGATGATGAGCACCATATAATGCGGGTCTTATAAGCGTATTCATACCGGAATCAATCCCAACAAACTTTTTATAAGATTTTTTAATCCCTGTTACTTTCGAGATAATATAGCCAGAATTGGCAACAAGATATCTACCGGGTTCGAGAAAGAGTTCGGGTTCTGCACATGAATATTTATTGGACTTTTCCTT
>CAZLJI010000639.1:222-1929 GCA_964559565.1 uncultured Ignavibacteriaceae bacterium
GAACACCAAGACCACCTCCGATATCAACATATTCCGGGATGATGCGAAGTGTAGCAAACATCGTTCCTGCAATCGTCATAAGTTTATCGACAATCTCTGCAAAATAATATGGCTCAAGATTATTCGAGCCGGTCATCATGTGAATACCGAATCGCTTTATACCTAATTCCTGTGCATATTTGTAAGCGTCGAATGCCTTCTCGTATGGAACACCAAATTTAGCATCTGTGCCTCCGGTAACTATGCCTTCAAATCCACCTTTTCCAATACCTGGATTAATCCTGAAAGCAATTCTGTCGGGTATTCTGAATTTCGATAATCTTTTCAGAGAATTTATATCGTCAAGATTGATTGTAACTTCCGATTTAGATATTTCTGAAAGGTCCTTGTCACTTTCGTAGTTACCAGTATATAGCACCCTGTCCTCAGTAAATCCTGCCTTTCGAGTTAATAACATTTCGACCGGAGAAGAACAATCAGCACCGGAACCAAGCTCGTTGAATATTCTGAGAATGCTAATATTACTATTTGCCTTTACAGAAAAGTGTATTTTAGTCTTTGGATAATGCTTATTGAAAGCAGAATATAATTTTTTATAATTCTCAATTATTTTATATTTGTCATAGACATAAAGCGGAGTTCCGAAGTTTTCCGCAATATTTTTAACGTCAACACCGGCAATTGAATTCATTTAACCTCCATTAATAAAATATCTTTTTATCATGTTGTCCGAAAAATTCGTTGTGAAGTAAATTCACTGACGAATCAATATCCTTTTCAGAAACAACAATGCTAATGTTGATTTCAGATGCACCGATACTAACCATCAATATATTTATTCCTTTTAGCACGCCAAAAAAACGGGCGGCAATTCCGGATGTATCCCTTATACATTCTCCAACCGAACAAATAATGCCATAATTACTTTTAACCTCAACATCAGCAAATTTTTTAAGCTCTTTTTTTATTTGCTTGATTTTACTATCGTCATCAATCGTAAGAGAAATGCTAACCTCGGATGTAGTGATAATATCAACTGAAGTCTCATATTTATGAAATATCTCAAATACACGGTTAAGAAAACCGTAAGCGCCGAGCATTCTGTTAGAATTGATGCTGATTACAGTGATATTTCTGCGGAAAGCAATAGCTTTAATTATTTTTTTATGTGAACTGTGTGAAACTATTTCAGTACCGGGATGGTTTGGTTCGTAGCTGTTTAACACCCAGACGGGTATGTTTTTCATAACAGCCGGTTGAATTGTTTTCGGATGAAGAACTTTAGCCCCAAAGTATGCAAGCTCCGATGCTTCATCATAGGTTAACTCTTTTATTACTTTAGCTGTTTTAATAACTCGTGGATCTGAAGTCATGATTCCTGAAACATCGGTCCATATTTCAAGTTTATCGGCATTCATTCCTGAAGCAATTATCGCAGCCGAGTAGTCAGAACCACCCCGGCCGAGAGTTGTTGTATTGCCGCTTTTATCAGAGCCGATAAAACCTCCGCAAACAATTACATCATTATTTTTTAGACTGTTTGATGCAATTTTATGAATAAGTCTGTTCGAAATTTTAAAATCAACATTCGCCTCGGTATAATTTGAATCTGTTCTGATAATGGTTCTGGAATCAACATGAGCCGTTTTAATTTTTTTCAGATTGAATAATGCAGCTACTATATATGAGCTAAGTATCTCTCCGGTG
>CAZLJI010000640.1:0-1927 GCA_964559565.1 uncultured Ignavibacteriaceae bacterium
TTCATTCTTTTCACCTCCCTACTCAATTAAACAATTATTTATATTGATTAAGGAGTAACAGTAAATGTACCAGTGAAAGTAATTGCTTGACCGGCAACTGCAGCATATTCTGTTTGGTTTGCAGGTTCAGTTAACGTAACTTTAACATAAACAATCACATCCGCACCATCAGAAGTAATAGAAGTGCTTCCACCACCATTGAATGTTGAACCAGTAACAGTACCACCAATTTGGAAGGTAATATTTACTAAATTGCTGTAAGTGGATACACCATTAATTAAAATATTAGATGATCCAAACCCTAAAGTACCAATAGCACCACTAGCATCTTGGCCAGTAGAATCCCATGCAACTGTAAACTGTAACATAACATAATCAACTTCATTCGCATCTACATCATGTCCAACTGGAACTAATAATGCTGAACCACCATTTGCATCTGCAACAGTAACTGTGGTTGCAACTGCATTACCAGTACCGATATTAACTGTTCCAACTGCGGTATCATTGTTACCTGTGACAGATGATGCCCAATATGCATATGTGAACCCTGAGGTCACTACTGCTAACATAACTAACATAACGATTAATAAACTTCTCTTTTTCATAACTTTCTCCTTTAAATTTCCTTTTTATTTTATTTTTTTTAACTTACGGGATCTTGTGGCTCTCTAGGAGTCACACTAAATAATATACTGAATGTAATGGTTTCTCCTTTAATCAGCTCATAGGCTGCTTCAGAATCCTCTACATTCACAAAACTAGGATCTAATCCTCTTTCAACTGCTTCATCCGCATCAATCGGTTCAATCAGTCTAACTGTGATGGTGACTGTGACAACACTGTTGAATAACTCATACTCAAACCTATCTCTTTCAGGTCCTACCTGAATTTCGATAAGCTCAGTATATTCTGTGGAGCCACCAATTTTGAGTTCGAGAGTTTCTACGACGAGATTCATTGTCTGAACGAGTGTCTTATCAATACTGACCTCGTATTCAAACGTAACTTCATCGACATCACCTTCGAAGTAGACATACCCCTGTGGGACGAGTCTTCCAGCAAATGGTGTAGAAACTTCTTCTACGATTAAATTAGCATCTTCACCATCAAATCTGATAACGACATTCCCTACACGATTCACGTCCTGCCAGTAGGCAAATGCTGCTGTTGATGTAAAGCTTAAGGCAACAACGAGCATCACGATAATCGCAATCGGGATCATCTTCTTACCAGGTACCAAGGTTCTCATCTCCCTCCGGTAAAAATAAAGTCACCGTGGAATTCACGATGACATGGTTTTTTCATAAAAAATACCGGTTGTCAACGACGAATTCCTATCTGCAAAAGCAGACAGCTTTCAAATGACAACTGGCTACCCCGTAGGGCCCTATAGCTTTGCGTCACTAGGTTTCCCTAGTTTTGCCTTTAACATCTTGAAAAACAAAAAATGTGATTTTCACAATTTTCATAGTAATTATACATGGATGTGAATAAACTGTCAACGAAATCGATTGATTTTACTTAATAATTATGTAATTTTTATGTAAACACTTCTTAATCAATAAAAAAAACGCCAAATTATCATCAATTTAGCGTTTTATGAATATAATTATGATTATTTGATTAAGCTTGCAAGCTTACCTACGGTTCTAATAAGTTGAGCTGTATAACTCATTTCATTGTCATACCATGCCATAACTTTAACAAGTTGGCGATCGCCATAGTTTACAATTTGAGTTGTGTTTGCATCATAGACAGAACCATAATGTGTACCAATCACATCAGAAGAAACGATGGGATCTGCACAATAAGCTAATGTTTCATTGGCTGCTTTTTTAAATGCAGCATCAATTTCTTCTAGTGTCGTATGCTTTTTCACTTCGACTGTTAAGTCAACCACAGATCCAGTAATCGTTGGAACACG
>CAZLJI010000641.1:0-1923 GCA_964559565.1 uncultured Ignavibacteriaceae bacterium
CATGGGATGAAGGAATGGATTATGATTATCACGAGGGTGTCCAGGGTATATGTCCCCCAGGATGGCATGTGCCGGTAGTTGTTGAATGGGAGGATGCTTTGAGTATTTTCAGAAGCTCAGGGATCGATTTGCTTTACTACCTCGGCCCCGAATCACCATCCGCTTTCAACCTTCAATTTTATGGAATGATGAATTTTGTAAATCCTGGTGACTCAACCACGGGATATTTCTACGAAAACTCCAAGGTCGCGTATTGGGTGTCTGATAAACCATTTACAATATTGCAGGATCCGGATAAGCGTATCCAAAGAATTGTATTTGAACGGAATAAGTGGGATATAGTACAACATCTTTACAGAAGGGCGGATTATTCGAACCGGGATCCGCTATACACTTACGCAGGTTATATAAGATGTTTTAAAGACAATAAGTGAATGATAAATGAGGATTAGACAGATAATACTATCCATTTTCATCATAATAAGCTTTTTCAGTTGCGAGAAGGATTTTGATCCGGTTTTACCAATGGCCCCTGTTCCGGTAGTTTATGGTTTACTTGACAATTCCGATACTGCCCATTGGATTAAACTGTCAAAATCATTCATTCTGAATAAGGGGCTTACAAGCCAAAATATTTCAACAGACTCATTAATATTTCCCGGCGCCCGTGTTTTCCTGGAAAGATGGAATGGAGATTATATTTTTGACAGGGCCGAACTAATCCCCTATGACATCCCCAGGGATGATGGCTTATTTCCATCCACACCCAATCCTCAGTTCTATTTGCCAAAAAATGATGAAAATTTTGGTTTATTCAGTGATCCAAATCCAAATGATATCGTAAAGCTGATCGTTGATATTCCCGGCCTGCCGGTAGTATACTCCCAGGCGGTTCCATTAAGGGGCATGAGGGTTATGAATCCGCGTAAAGGTGGTGAATCTGCATCCTTTTTTGGTGATAAATCGTTTGAGATTAAATGGAGTGCCGATGGAGCTTATCACGAAATGTTCCTGGAATTCTGCTATACCGATCATTATTATGACTCTGTCTGCCAAAAATCAGTTAGTTGGAAAGAATTTCATTCCATACCAGGTTATCACCATTCTCCATTTTCATATTACCTGACAGGACCAAACCTGATGATAAAAATTGCAGCTAATCTCGATCCCGACAAGACTGTCAGATTCAGAACATTTGATAAGATAAAAGTTCATTTTTATTCCTGCGATAATATTTTATACACATACCGACTCACCAATCTGGTAAAATCCCTGGACCATTCGGGTATTCAATACAATAACATTGTTAATGGATTAGGCCTTTTTGGGGCCAGGTCCAAAGCTGAAACCTGGTTCACCCTTGGATATATTGAGCTTGATTCGCTTTCAAAGGGCCAGTACACAAAGGATCTGGGTTTTGTGAATTGGTAAGGTGACGCAGTATCCATCCCAAACCATTCCTTCTCGTATCCATCCCAAACCCTTCCTTAAACAAGGAAGGGCTTAAGGTATTCCCCCTCCTTGGATAAGGAGGGGGCCAGGGGGTAGATACGCCAATGGTTGGACAGTGGATTTTATTTAAGACTCGCCTTTGTAAAGATATAACCCGGTATATCTACATTAAACTGAATATCAGTAATAATGAATTCGGTTCCATCCCCTCTATTGAGCATATCCTTATAGTGGATCTTAGTTGGAAACCACCTGCCTTCTATCTTCTTTACATCGGATAATTCTGTTCTCTTAAGCAGTTTCCCCCCTTTTGCATATAACTCTTCCTTGAGAGGGATTAATTTATCCTTGTCAATCCATTGCTTTCTGCCATCATAAGCAACATCCGATACTTTTGCCTTCAGTTGGATGACGTAGCAGTCTATTCCGTTATATTCCTCCGTTCCTGTCAGTTCGGCATCATAAATGTCC
>CAZLJI010000642.1:0-1919 GCA_964559565.1 uncultured Ignavibacteriaceae bacterium
ACAATCTGGTTTTATTTACTTACGTTTCTATTAAGCATTTACAGGGTTGGCTTCTATGAAAATATTAAAATATAATTTTCCTCTCCTTCTCCTTTCAATTATCTGTACAATAACTATATTCACCCAAGCTCAAACACTTTATTGGCAGAAGTTAACACCAGATTATTCCGTTTATGATATGTTATATGATGGACAGCAGAATCTATACCTCACAGGTGTTCACGGATATTATTACTTTTGGCGCTCATCAGATTTAGGTCAAACTTGGACAAGACTTGGAAATGGTAACCTGAGACTTTATAGAATAGCAATGGATAGCTCAGGAGTATTGTGGGGAGGGTGTGATCCCGAAGGAGGAATTTATAAATCTACAAATCAGGGTGATACCTGGATAAACACACTTCCAACAAATGACAGAATTTTTTCGATAACAGTAAGTCAAAATAATTGGATTTGGGCTGGCACTTATGATGGAAAAGTGGTTTATTCATCAGACCATGGAAATACTTGGGAAAGAGATACGGTTGCAACTGATATCCTTTGGTCAATAAAATCTAATAACCTAAATCATATTTTTGCTGGCAGTGGAAACGGAAAAATTTATCGCACAACTAATTTAGGTTCAAGCTGGGAATTAGTTTATAGCTATCAATATTTTAGTGTTCAAGGGATTGTCATTGATGATTCAAATGTCATCTATGCAAACAGGTATAATGCCCGACTGGTTTCAAGTGATAATGGGAATAGCTGGACAACAATCGGTGGTCCATCCCTATACTCTCTTTACCTAGACAAGAATCACAATTTTTATGCAGGTCTAGGCAATCGTTCATTAGACAATTGTACAAGCTGGATAAATGTTGGTCCACCAGAAGACGCTAGACCATATGCCTTTGTTGATTCGCTCGTCTTCGCTGGCACCAATAAGGGTGTTTTTAGGTACGATCCATCCTTCCAACCATATATTGGTGATAACTATTTCCCTCTAGCCCTAGGAAACAAATGGCAATTTCATAATGCATGTATGTTTTCCGGATATGAGGAAAACACAACTTATTATGTTGAAAGAGACACCATAATTTTGGATAAAAAATATTATCTGCTTCAGGGGACAATTACTGATTGGTTAAGATACGATAATGATGTAGATAAACTATTTGTGAGATGGAATGATAGCGATTATGTAAATATGGATTATACTTTAAATGAAGGATCAACTTTTTCTCAAACTGCGTTTAATACTCATCAGCAAAGGAATGTTACAATTAATGCCCCAACATATATAAATATATTTGACTCATCATATCATTCAAAAGGTTATTTGTACTCAGAAAATTATTCTGGCTGGGGCTATTATCATTCAGAGGGTATTGGTGAAACAAGGATTAACTTATACGCTAATGGAACTGAGAATAGTATTAACAGTTGTGTAACTAAAACGATTCGCGCAATATTGTATGATTCAATCAGTGTTAAATATTATTCAGATCACGTTAAACCGGCGATAAATTTTCAACCAGTGTTTGTAACAAATAAGTTTGTGATGAATTGGGACTTTACTGTGAATCATGAATACTCGTACTTTGAAAATAATGCGAATGAGAATTTTGTAGATTCTGTTTTGTTGTATAGTTATTACTCAAATGACGATTCGACTTTCTTAAACCAGCCTATTCTTGCAGATAATACTCCAAATTCTATCAATTACTCAATTTCATATTTGCTCGATTCAACACTGATGAAAAATGATTATAGTTTTTATTATAAAATTTATGCAGTAGATAAAGGAATAGTTCCCGAGCATTCAACCAAGCCGGATAGTGGATATTATGAGCTTGTTTATGATCCCAATGTTTCGGTGGAAATTATTGATAATAAAATTATCGACTATGAATTAATGCAAAATTATCCCAATCCTT
>CAZLJI010000643.1:0-1914 GCA_964559565.1 uncultured Ignavibacteriaceae bacterium
AAATGCAAGCTTCAGCGGCTGGGCGTCAAGTGTTGATTTCAAGTTTGGGTTTTGAGAACGCTACCCTGAACTTGGTTCGGGGTCTTAAGATGAAGACGATAATCTAAAACTAATGCAGATCCCGAATTAGGTTCGGGATGAAATTTCACGCAAATTTTTCCTTTCGGGTATCGTTTCTGTACTGTGCAGGAGTGATACGCGCAACTTTTTTGAATGCCGAATAAAAAGCAGTTTTAGAACTGAAACCCGCTTCGTATCCAAGTCCGAGCAGACTGAATTTTCCTGTCTTATCGTTTTCAATTAATCTCTTGACCTCTTCTACCCGGTATTTGTTGATGAAGTCATAAAAATTCTGACTGAGCTTTGTGTTGACTATTTCTGAAAGATTATGAGTTGATATTCCCACTGAAGCAGCAAGGTCCGGCAATGTTAAGTCGTTTTTCAGATATGGTTTTTCTGTTTCCATAATTTCAATCAGCTTTTTAAGTGATGCAGAAGCTGCTTCTTCTGAGAGTCCCGATTTTTTATATGAAGAGGATTTTTGCCCGGCATTTTTTGATTCGCTGGAAATTAAAACTACTTCCGGCTGCCTGAGGCTTTTATATCCAATTGAAAATAAAAACACAGACAATCCTATATAAATAAAAACATCTGCCTGAAACTCCTTGCCGAAAAGAAAATTTGCAACGTATGAAAGAATAACAATCACCCAGATGGTCGCTGTTCCGGCAACCATATATACAAGCCAATTTAAATTTATTTTATCAATGTTAGAATAAGATTCTTTAATTAGTTTATTGTATTTAAGCGTAACACTGATTGTCAGAAGAGTATAAATAATCCCTGATACAGGAATTAAATTTCCTATCATTTGAAAATGCCATGGGACAATAGCGCCGGGCATCAGCAGGTATTCATAAAATGTTTGTGATTTAAAGTAGAAGAAGAATAGTCCATAAATTTGCCAGAGAACGAAAGGGAGATAGTTAAGATAGTAAATTGGTTTGAAGACTTTCTCATTCTTTGTTAGTAACAAAACATAGATAAAAATATTTGGACCATACAGATATGGGAAAGTACTGTTCACTGCCATCATTTGTGGGAATTTAAGAATATCTCCTGTCAGAAACAGAATACCGCCGATCAGATCAATTGCATAAAGCATCATTGTTACAGCCAATAATCTGTTGGCGATGTGATTTTCCTTTTTACGGAATAGTACAATCCCAAGCTGTAATGCCTGTGCAGCACCAATGATAAATATGTATGTTATTATTTCCTTGAATTGAAGCATCTTGTTTTCTTCGGGGCAAACTTAGTTACTCCAAATCATTTCTTCAATCTATGGCAGCGGCTTAATTTGGCGAAGTGAACGGGGTGAGAAATAAAAAAGTCCGGCGGTTGCCGGACTTACAGAACTTAGAACTGAATATTTAATTAACTACGTGCTTTAGCTTCATTAACTACGATATTTCTACCATCTATTTCTGAATTGTTCAATGCTTTTATAGCATTGTTTGCATCTGAAGAACTCTCCATCTCAACAAATCCAAATCCTCTTGATCTGCGTGTGTCGCGGTCTGTAATAACTTTTGCAGAAACTACATTACCATGTTTTTCAAATTTTTCTTTCAACTCTTCGTCGTTAACCGACCAGGGGAGAGAACCCACAAATAACTTAGTGCTCACTAAAACCTCTAAAAAAATAATAAATAAATTCCGGTCTATTTCCGGAGGGGACAAAACTAAAAATAATAGTTGCCATATGCTAATTAATTCTGTAAAGATGCGTTTAAGTGAATTTTTGCAGTCCTATGGGAACCCGATATCGGGGATCCTGTATTCTCTTTTAAGAAAGCTAGTATCCGACCGCCTGCCCGCCACCTCTTGGATCGGAAGCGCCGTAAATGATTT
>CAZLJI010000644.1:0-1910 GCA_964559565.1 uncultured Ignavibacteriaceae bacterium
AAAAGAAAGTTCAGGAAGGGATGTATGTTAATGAAGGAACCGCGATTTATGAAGTAGCCGAGCTATCAACACTCTGGAATATTGCAGAAGTAAATGAAACAGAGCTTTCCACAATTAAAACGGGGAGTAAAGTAAAATTAATGTTAAAAGCATATCCGGGCGAGGAATTTACTGGAAGAGTAACATTTATTTATCCTGTTGTCAATCCACAGACAAGAACTGTAAAAGTCAGAAGTGAGTTCAGCAGTCAGAATAGTAAGCTCAAACCTCAAATGTATGGTGAAACTGTTTTTTCTTATGATGCCGGAAACGGATTACTGGTCCCTGCTGATGCTGTTATTTTTTCGGGAAACCAAAATGTTGTCTGGATTAAAACCTCCGACGGAATGTTTGAAGCAAGTAATGTGCAACTAGGATTAAAGTTTGGAGATAAATACCAGGTTCTTTCTGGATTAAATGAGGGTGATGAAGTTGCAGCAAGCGGCGGATTTTTAATCGACTCTGAAAGTCAATTAAAAAGTGGAATGCCAACAGGACATCAACACGATAATACTATCTCTAATCAGATGAATGACAATGAAAACAATTCAAGTTCAAAAGAACACAATAATCACTAAAAGAAAGGAAATATGTTATGAAAAAAGGAATCATTATTTATCTGCAACTAGCTTTTGTTATTTGCATGATAATAGTATCTATAAGTATTGCTGGTTGTGGCGATGATCATAAAGGACATGATCAAGGCGATATGAATAAGCAAGAAACCAAGGTTGATTCATCAATTATTCGCACAGGCGTGATTGATTTATTAAGTTTAGATGAAAACAAAGATGGCAAAGTCTATCAGGACCCGATGGACTGGAATGTTATTTCTGATCAACCCGGTAAATGCCCATTATGTAAAATGGAGTTGAAAGAAGTGAGTCTTGAAAAAGCGAAAGAGAATCTACTTAATAATAATTACCAAGTAAAATAGATTATTGTTTAAGGCACCCATTTCTTCGAACAAGATTATTATATTATCAAATAAAAAAATGGAGTATATGAAGAGAAGAGATTTCATAATTAAATCTGCCTTAGCCAGTGTGGCAATCACATCACCTAAAATATTTTCACTTGTTCAGAACAAAAGTAAAGTGCAAGAGGTAAATCAATTGCGCTTCCCATCGGAACTTCAACAGGGTGAATCACTAGTATTCAATTCTGCAAACGTTGAAGTTTGGCCAGGAACGACGACTCAAATTCTTGGATTAAATAATTCTTACCCTGGGCCTACTATCAGAATTCAGAAGGGTGATGACTTTTCTGTTCTTTTTGAAAATCAGTATTCTGAAGAGGCAACAATCCATTGGCATGGTTTATTGGTTCCAGAATTAATGGACGGGCAGCCTAAAGATGCAGTGCTTCCTGGAAACAGTTATATGTATTCTTTCCCGGTTTTTCAAAGAGCAGGTACTTACTTCTATCATTCACATGCCCATCACTTAACAGCAAAACATGTTTATAAAGGTTATGCAGGATTTTTTATTATCGAAGATGATGATGAGCTCCAGTATGGACTGCCGACGGGTAATTACGATATCCCATTATTAATTCAGGACAGACATTCAGTTTATCAGCCGCAGTTTAATTACGCTCCAACTATGATGGACAGAATGATGGGATACCTTGGTGATGTCCCTCTAGTTAACGGAACTCCAGAGGCGTATTTTGAAGTTCAAAAAACACTTTACAGATTCAGATTATTGAACGGATCGAATGCGAGAGTTTATAAGATTGCTTTCTCTGATAACTCACCCTTTTGGGTAATTTCAACAGATGGCGGATTAAAAGACGGACCTATTCAAATGAACAATCTTTATCTTGCACCAGGTGACCGGGTTGATATTCTGTTTGATTTCTTTCCTTAT
>CAZLJI010000645.1:0-1909 GCA_964559565.1 uncultured Ignavibacteriaceae bacterium
GTGAACCCGATCATTAATCAGGGATCATCGACGACCATCGTACCCGGGACAGAGAGAAATAACATTCCAATTAAAGCCGGTACATTATCGCCTGTAAATACAAATTCAACAGGACTTGCTGTTATAACCGATATTCCTGTAAATGCAAATTTACCCGTGATATTTCCGACCGATACAACATATATAAATATAGTTCAAGAAAAAGAGTTATATGATTATGTTGTCTCTTATAAGAATGGCGTCATTGAAGAAATCTTCCCGGTTGTAAGATATCCAATCGGTGGCGCAGTTATCATACTTGATTCTACTGATACTATAAATGACTATGTAAATCAGGATGATGCAATTATTGTTTTACAACCCGGCCGTTATTCAGGCAACATCAATATTACTGCAAGAAATGTTCTGATATTCGGAACCACATCAACTGAAGGAGAAGCCCAGTCAATTATTCAGGGGAGCGTAAGCATCAGCGGCGAAGCAGCAAGAATGAGAGGATTATATATCCAGAATGCATTAACAGTGAATGCAAATAATTTTGAAGCTGCTTTCTGTAAAATGGAAAGTGCTATTATTCAGGGGAATAATATTCTACTTCTTAGAAATATTTTCACAGTAGGACAAGCAACAGTCTCAAGTTCAAGCTCTATACTTGTTGACAACATTGGAATACCTTAAAACTCTTTAATTTCCAACATTTTAGTTAGTGTTTTGACTTGACACTTTTATCTTATAGAGTTATTTAATAATTGAAAATAATTTACATCATATAAAAGGAGAAAATATATGAAAGCTTTAAGTTTTTTGTTCACGATTCTCTTAGGGGTAATTTTATTCATTAGCTGCAGCGAGGATAACACTACAGAACCAATCTCTGATGAAATGCAGCAGTTCAATAACTCAACACCAGGAGATTTTGGAAAATCAACGAGTATCGTTTTTTACGTAAACCCAACTGTAAATCAGGGTAGCAATCCAATGGTAGAAATGGGAAGCGTAAAGGAAGGGATAGCTGTAAAAATAGAAAACCGTGAACCGGTTTACACCGATGCTAACGGTGTGGCTGTACTTAAAGAGGTTCCTGTAAATGGTAACCTACCAGTTACCGTAGCTAATGATATTGTTTACGTAAATGTAATGGCAGAAAATGATCAGTATGATGTAATCCTAAAGTATAAAGATGATCAGGTTGAAATAATTGGTGAACCAGTCCGGTATCAATACTTTGAAAACATAGATACACTTTATTCATTGAGTGAACAATTAAATGAGAACAACCTGATAATATTACTTGATACTTTAACGTATGAAGGTGACGTTGAGATAAGAGGAAATAATATCTGCATAATAGGAACGGATGAAATACCAAACACCGTTATAGATGGTAACGTTACGGTTTTAGGAAACAACATTTGTATCGTTGATGTGATTATAACTGGTGATCTGATTGTAAAAGGAAATAATTTTGAGATCAGCTATAGTGAGTTCAATGGTATCGATGTAGAACGGGAAGATGTTGTTGTTCTTAAAAACAAGGTCAATGGCACGGTGAATGTAACTTCAGATAGGGTATATCTTTTTGATAATATAAATATTCGTTAAAAAAGAGAAGGGGCACATAGTGCCTCTTTTTAATTTACACTACGGTGTCGGCGGTACTGGTTCCTCTTCATCATCATTGTTGTTGCTGTCTCTCACAATACTCTAATCAAAAAAATTTTGTTTTGGTTTATTGATTTCTAATTTCTTTCAATTCAAATTCGATAGTTCCATATCCAAGGATATCCCTCACGAATCCCATTATTCCGCCGCCTTCAATAATTACTTTCGCTTTTATTAATCCTATACCTTCTGCATACCACTCGGTTACTCTGTTTTTAAGATCGGAAGAGCCTTCAACAAGAGATTC
>CAZLJI010000646.1:0-1908 GCA_964559565.1 uncultured Ignavibacteriaceae bacterium
TGCAATCATATTAATTGAATTTAAAGATGTGAAACATTATAAAACAACTGAACCCCCCAACAACAGACCTAACGGTTACTTCACTTCAGATTTTGATAGTATGATGTTCTAATATAATTATTGGTTTGATGATCCTGGTAACCAGAAACATCCAGAAGAAGAAGCAATCTTTGGTAGCTTTAGAGATTACTGGCATCAAATGTCAAAAGGTAAATTAAGAATAGTTGGAAAAGTTGTAAACCCAACTGATGAAAATGGTGTGCCGGAGTGGCTGGAAGCAGATAGTACTAGAAACTATTATGCAAGACTTAACGCGGGCTCACAATGGAACACGTTAGCTGTTGAAGCAATTGAAAAAGCAATAGCTGAGGGCTATATTAGTACGAACATAAATGACACAAATTACTATCATAAATACGCTGTTATTTATGCACGTGAAGCAATAGAAGCCGGTGCATTGAAAGTACACGCCGAAGGAGAAGGTAACGAATATAAATACCATTTTGTTGCAGAGCGAAGCGGACCAAATTTATATGGGGGTAACCATTTAGAAAAATCATTCTCTCATATAGGTACATTTGCACACGAGTTCGGACACACTCTTGGGTTTTGGGATGAATATTATAGCGGGGATCCTGCAGAAACAGGTATTTTTAATTTTTGTTTGATGGGTAGTGGGCTCCGAAATGGTCCGGATAGGAAAGCTGCTTGTCCTGCGACCCTATCACCTTACTACAGACTTGACAAACTTTGGGTGCCGGTGCCTGAATTAATTGATAATGATGAGACGAATTTTCTTGTAGCGTACGATTATGATTATCCAAATTTGTACAAAATAGATCCCGTCGGTCCACCCGAAGATATGTATTACTTAATCGAAGTTCGGCACAGACAAGGTTTTGATTCTTATATCCCTGAACCGCCTGAGACTTTTGAGGATCAATCAGGCACTCTTTTAATCTGGCAGCACAATATCTCGAGTATAACGTATAATTGTAGTCAAATTTATAAAGATAGAATCAGATTAAAATCAGCGGATAACATTTATGACGCATCTACCCAACTAAATGATTTTTTCCCTTCGGATGGATATCAAAATTCCCAAGACTTTAATAGCCTCACGGCACCCACAGCATCATTAGGAAATCCGCATGATTGGATGGTATCTTCCTATTTAAGGCCAGCACACTTTGCATTGAATGGTATTTACAAAGATGGGAATGACAATACTGTCATTTCAGAAATTAAAATAAATTATGCGATGCTTCAATCAGAATACAATTCCATCTGGAATCTTGTAAGCGTACCAGTTGGCTTAGAAGATTATTCTGTATCAACTGTATTCCCTACCGCAATTTCTGTTTACAACTCGAATCGTCAACTGGTAACTTCATTAGCTAATGGGCCGGGATATTGGGCAAAGTTTCCCGCAGAAGTTCTAAAAAACTTCGAGGGTGATATAATTGAAGATCAGGAAATTCCTGTCATACAAGGTTGGCAGATAATAGGAACAAATTCATATAAAACTCGTAGACCATTTCTGCACACCAGTCCTCCGAATATTATAGAAACTATTTACAGGTATGAAAATGGGGGTTATATACTTATGGATACTTGTTTTAGAATAAAACCGGGGTACGGATACTGGACAAAAACAACCAGCGCAGGTACAATCTATATGAACAATATATCACCATTAAATAAGATTACAGCATCGGGAGACATTGATCTTGCCAGTATGGATAAATTTATAATTACAGATTCAGATGAGTACTCCCAAACACTTTATGTTTCAAACATTGATATAGACACAATTATGGCAGGAATGAATTTAGATTTGCCACCACTTTTCCCTGAAATAAATTTTGATTCAAGATTTTTATATAATGAATTGGTAAAGAAAGTTTC
>CAZLJI010000647.1:0-1452 GCA_964559565.1 uncultured Ignavibacteriaceae bacterium
ATTAATTTAATGAATAATGTTGGTAGTCTAGGTAATCTGGAAGATAATTTTCATTTAACAGAAAGAACTAAGAATTTCTATTTTTTTTTTTTTTATATTCCCGGCACTTATGGTGAAAAATTTGGTTTCTTTCTCATTTTCACCAAATACAACCCTTCAAAAGGGAAGAATGACACAATTCTGTCAGTAGGAGGTTATCTGCCTGCTTCCGGGCAGATTGTTCCCTGGGCAAGAATATCCGGGTCACTCAATTCATATTATTTAAATGATGAAGTACCCGATGCAGCACAAATCGTTTTTATGACTGATGTTGCAACCAACGGCATGGGACAAATTATAGCTTCTCCTTATACCCTGCTGGCACTTGATAAGGTTGAGTTTCCGCAAACACTTTCATCAACAGAAAATATCCATATCAGTAATTTAGAAGAGTTTAAAGCTTATCCCAATCCTTTCAGCTCTGCTACCAATATCAGTTATGAATTATTGAATAACAGCCATGTAAGAGTACAGGTATTTGATATCAGCGGAAAGTTGATAAGCACTTTGTTGGATAAAGATCAACAAAGAGGAAATCATATATTGTTCTATTCACCCGATGGTCTGCCAGATGGAATCTATATCTATCGCATTGAAACTGATTTTGGCATTCAATCAGGAAGACTTTTACTTAAATAAACAAGTATGCATTACAGGCACATTCTGTTAGGTTTTGGATTATCCATGCTTTGGATTTCACTTTCAGCTCAGATTAACTATGTTAATATTGAACCGGATATCAGATTGGAAGGCGTACATCATTTACCTCTGGATCTGGATAGTAATGGGAGTACCGACTTTATACTGATTCACGACACGGTGCTGGGCAACTGGCCCAATGAAGGCTCCCAGATTAATGTCATTCACCACATGGGCATTAATGAAATTGTGGGTGAACTAAACGGACATTTTTTTCCGAAAGCATTGCAAGTTAACAGCCTGTTAAATGAACAAAGCAAAATATGGGGGATGATGGAAGACAATCTGGCCTTATATGTCTGGGTAATCACCAATGGGGTGAAAAGTTATCATGGAAACTGGCGATACCTGACTGATGATCGCTTTGTCGGGTTCAGGATGCAAACAGATGTGGGAAGGGTCTATGGATGGATCAGGTTGTTTGTTTCCCCTGATGGTACGTATATGATTTTTAAGGATTATGCATATATGGAAATTCCTGAAATGCAAATATACACAGGAGAAGGAATACCGGTTATGCCGGTTAAGGATGTATTAGTTGAGGATATTTTTGATTTTGGTGACGGAAGAGACCTGCAGATTAAGTTTAGATCCCCCGAAAACGAACTTGTTTTAAGTCATTACCGGGTACTACTTGTAAAATCTTCAGAAGCTAAGGGTTTTAATTTAATAGCAGCGCAACAGGTTCCTGCAGGTTCCTACACCAAAGTTTTT
>CAZLJI010000647.1:1462-1903 GCA_964559565.1 uncultured Ignavibacteriaceae bacterium
GGGTCAGCCGAATTATTCCCTTTCAATGGATGCAAACACTACAGATGTAAACGGAGAAGTTATTCATGCCGGTGAATCCTACATGGCATATGTTCTAAGTGTGGGCAAGTGCTTAAACAATCCTTACAATGCTTTATCCTTGCCATCCTCCGAAATAAAACTCATTGAGGCAAGTTCACTTGACGAGGATCCTTCACAACCCAACATTCATATAACTCAACACGGAACCCAGCTTTTTTTGCGAACGCAATGCAAAGAGAAAATACAGGATTTAGCAATTTATAACACAACTGGTCAATTGCTTTACAACATCAGTATTGAAGGCACTGAAATTCTGATCAACACAGAAAGATTGCCTGATGGTATAATTTAATTAAAGTATTTGTACGAACAACAATATTATACCCTCAAATATCTGCTTAGAAATTAGATATGTATAAC
>CAZLJI010000648.1:0-1902 GCA_964559565.1 uncultured Ignavibacteriaceae bacterium
TTCTTGGCTTTCTTTAAAGTTCCGGCCAGCTTATCTTTAGAACAGCCGCTGTTTGTGGACCCACAATTCCATCATCTGCATTCGGACCGAAAGACGAAGTTTGAAAATTTAGTACTGCACGAAGAGTACGTTCGCCAAAATCGCCATCAATATTTCCTTCATAAAATGATTTAGTCTGCAAGGCTTTCTGCAGTTTTTTCACAAGATCACCATGTGAACCAAAACGCAGTCGCGCTGATACTTTTGAATTTCCGTTAGATGCGATCCGATATACTTCATTACCATCAAGCAGTATGTAACCAAAACTCTTCTGTGTTAAATCATAAGCATTTTTTTTGAATACTTTCCACGCTCCGGTTGCAGGTTGCGAACCACGTTTTTGACATTGTGGATATCCAACCAGAACCTGGCATCCGGCACTTGCATATTGAGTAGAATTAATTCCCATACACCATCCGGAGTGAATGTTATCATTCGGATTTTCATATTCAACTCTGTCATCATTATCAAAATCAATATCATCGGTTGTTCTCCTAACAGGATGAGAATTTACCTGTCTGAAAGCATCATGTCCTGTAGGACTTCCTGCTTTGTGAACACCCTTTCGGTAATCTGAATAATATCCTGTCATTAATTGATTTGCACCTTCGCCGCCTTTTGTGACAGACTTGCTCACATAGTCGCGGTGAGGAACGGTACTCCCCGGAAAGATCGCAAACTCTTCTTCTTCAGGTAACCATTGTCCCAAAGTGCATCGAGGATTTATGTGATTAACATCCACAAGAACAATTTTATGCTTGGTTCCGAACTCATAATCCTCAACCTTTTCAGGTAATGAACCACGCAGACCAAAGAAGACCATTTCTTTTTTTCGTATTTCAATGCTGTTTACTTCGCAAATCCTTCGAAGTATTTTATCGGTTAAATCAAACTCCATAATTTTTTCCCTCCTATTTTAATTTCTGAACTTCAGCCGAAAGCTGATAATTTATTTTTTCTGCTTCCTATTAATATTATCGCTGATAGCAGCAAATTGCAAGCTCTTCGTTTGTAATGACAACAAAATCCGATCTACCGGAAGTCCAGGCACCAGCATCAATGAAAATCTGTTTGCCGTTATTCACATCAGTATTAATGTACGGATGATGTGTATGCCCGATGACTGTAATTTTCGTGTCTTTATTCTCCGGATTTTTTTTCATTCTTTCAGAAAAATATTTCAGGCAATGACCATAATTTTTTATGTATTCCTTTTCAGAGGGATAATCATAAACCGGATCTTTTCCTGATGGAACTCCCCATGAATAATGTTCATCTTTTTCAATTACACTAGCCTTCACAAGAAGATGTGCAAAGAATTCATTTATTTCTCTGATGCTTAAAAATAGAAATTGACTGACCTCCCAAAGCGGTGCATTGGGATTCGAAAAATCCTTCCAGCTATCGGGAGTAAATCCATGTTCAATATAAACTTTACCTTCGAGTGCGGCAAAACGAAAACCGGGAAAGTGACGAAGTTCAAAATCATGATTGCCGTAAAGAAAATGCGTACGCATTAAATTCATTGAATTAACTATCTGATCATAACTTGGATGAGACATACGGATTTCTATTGCCGTAGCATTTGGACCATGCAAGCCCGGAAATCTCTGTTCGTATAAATCACCAAGCTGGTAAATTCTTAAAGTCTGATCTTCTAATTCCATTTCTTCTTTTAGTGCGCTCAAATGATTCAATAAATTCAACATCACATCAGTACCGTATTTGAAATTATCAAGATGGGAGTTATATATGTACATATGCATATCGGGAATGACCACAAGCATATCGCATTTGCTCAGAAACGGTCGCCAGCTTTCAGGAATCGGATATGGCTTTCCATCATTCGAAATAATTTTAATT
>CAZLJI010000649.1:0-1902 GCA_964559565.1 uncultured Ignavibacteriaceae bacterium
AACACATCAGCTAACGGATCTTTTCCCGGCCACCAGGTTAATACACTTTGATTGACCGGATGCAATCCAGGTATTGATACCATATTCCAGCCATTAACAACAGATACAGTTAATTGGAAAGTTGTCTCTACTCGCATCGAGTCCCTCCAGTATGGCCATCCTTCACTCATTACTTCAACTTTGAAATTGAAATAACCCGGGAATGATGAATTATCTACATTAACTGCAAAAGGATACTCGGAACCGACTATACCACCAGGAGAAATGTTTGGTAAGGGATGAGATGTAGGATTAATAGATGTTATCCAAGGATCATTACAAATAAGTTTCACGGATGCATTTGTTATTGTTGTAAGGCTTGATTGATTCTCTATAAAAGGTGTTATATAATAATTGGTTGACGATTTTGTCCAAGAAATATTATCCAACACAAGCGGGCCAACTGTTGTGAACTTTAAATTCTTTTTGTAATAAAAATTTGATGGAATCTCTACACCTTCATCCTTCAACGATAAATAATAAAAGTTTTCTGCCTGCGGTGATAGAAATGAGGTGTAATAATTATGTGTACCTACCTCACTCATCTCAAATTCATCTATTAGGTTATCAGTTATATCATACAGATATGCAGTTACAACGCTATTATAATTTTCGGGATTTAATTCTAAAGCAGTGATGTACAACGAATCGATTGATGGGACATAATAAGATTTATTAGGGCTTCCATCCGTAATATATGGAGGATCATCGATTACTCCCGGTCCCCAGGCGAAAACTTTATTCGGGTAGCAGTTTTCTGAAGCTATTGGGAATATTCTGTCAGCGATTGGCCAGAAACCATCATTATCATTTCCTACTTCTGGCAAATAAGCAAATATCTTAGGTTTAGATGTCTGTTCACCATACATCCAGTCATTTGCCGATCCATTAATTTCATAAGAATCAGGTATATACCATCCATTCTCATATCCATTTAATACTGTTGCCAGACTGATTGTATTATTAAATAGGTTTGAATCAGGTGTTTGTTCCAGGTTATATTCCCACGACGTGAATATGACATTCCAGTACGAATGGAAGTTGATAGCAATATTAAAGTTGTGGTTGTTGCAAAAATCTCTTAGAACTTGAGTTTCTGGTTCGGAAAAAGGAGCAGTTCCTCTGTAAGTTTCACTTGATGGATAAGGGCTGGAACCGATATTATTATAGCCCCACATATATCCGAAGTTCTTGTTATTATCTACTCCATCACTTCCTTCCTCGAATGATCCATTAAGATTGTTATCGCGTTTATTTTTTCTCCACATTCCACCGCCGTTTGGAGCTATTTGCTGATTATAAACATATCCATCAGCATTTATAACAGGGACAAAGTAAAGCTCTCTGTTATCAACCAGGTATGTGATCTCGGGATCTGAACCATAATTCTCAAGGAGATAGTACATAAAATAAATCACTGACATCATCCCGGCTGGTTCTCTTGCGTGAATGAGAGAATTATAAAATACCTCTGGTTCTCCCTCAGTTACATCCGGATTATCAGAAATTTTAACTGCCCATATTGTTCTTCCTTCAATTGTAGTTCCAATTGAATATTTTGCTGTAATGAGATTTGGATATAACATCCTCATTGTATCTAATTCTGCAACAACTTCGTTAAAAGTGTAGTAGCCACCCATTGAACCAAAACTCCCGCTGCTGTATTTTTCTTTCATTTCTCTTTCGAGATTATTCATCTCGGTTTCTAATCTTATGCTTCGCTCCTGATAGTATTTTGTCATATCTTCAATCAATGTTTCGTATGAAAATCCTATATCATTCAGCTTTTTAATTTCACTTTCACTCAATATCAGTTCTAAATAATTTTCCTCAACCCGCATCCCTTCTAATGACAAGCCAGCA
>CAZLJI010000650.1:0-1899 GCA_964559565.1 uncultured Ignavibacteriaceae bacterium
ATCGGTAAAAGAAAAACAGAATTGATAAGCGGATGAAAAAAGATATCATAGCAGGGATTGACTTAGGCACGACAAAAGTTTGTGCTGTTATAGCTGAAAGGGAAGAAGGAAAACAATCCTTCAACATTCTCGGATTCGGAATAGCACCTTCGGAAGGATTACACAAAGGCCTGGTTGCAAACATCGGAAAAACAGCAGAAGCAATTAAAGAAGCGATGTCAATTGCATCCAATCGTGCAGGTATAAACATTAATTTGGTTAATGTTGGTGTTGCCGGAGAGCACATTACAAGTCTACTGCATAGAAACTATGTAACAATAAGCAGTGATGAAAAGGAAATAACGAAGAAGGACCTTGAAAGATTAGAAGCTGATGTAAGAACAATCAGAATTCCTTCAGACAGACAAATACTTCACATTATCCCAATAGAATTTTCAGTTGATCATCAACCGGGAATTGAAAATCCAATCGGTATGTCAGGCTCAAGGTTGGAAGCAAGTAATCATGTAGTTCTCGCATCCATTCCAGCAATACAGAATATTAAAAAATCAGTCGAGCGTGCTGAATTAAAAGTAAAAGACTACATCCTCCAGCCAATTGCGTCCAGCACATCTGTACTGGAAGAAAGTGAAAAAGATCTCGGTGTTATTCTTCTGGATATTGGCGGCGGAACAACGGACATAGCTATCTATCACAAAAAGGCAATCAAGCATACAAAAGTAATTGGGATTGCAGGCAACCAGGTAACAAATGATATAAGGGAATCACTTGGTGTAGTAACAGAAGAAGCAGAAAAATTGAAAAAAGAATATGGCTATGCAATAGAAACCGCGATAATAAAAGATGAAGATATACTTATACGAGGAGTTGGTGCGAGAGGAAATACAAAAATTCCAATCAGTCTTCTCACTCAAATAATCAGCCTGAGGATGAGGGAATTATTTACTTTGATAGATAATGAATTGAGAAGTGCAGGTTATAAGAACAAAGTAAAAGCCGGTATTGTTCTTACTGGCGGAGGGTCTCTATTGCGCGGCTGTCCGGAACTTGCAGAAGAAGTATTTGGTTTACCAGCACGAATTGGTGTTCCGCAGGAATTAGGTGAGGGATTGTCTAATGAAATTGAAAGTCCTGAATTTGCTACCGTTGCCGGATTGATAAGAGGAATTCCGGGAAGTAAATCAAGCGACTATCAAATAATGAAAAAGAATAGAGAAACAAAAAACACAATTAAACTATTAGTAAAAAGAGTACAGGAATTTTTTGATGAATTATAAAAAATCTAATACAGGAGGGTCCATGATGAAGTTCGCCACTCTCGATAGAGAAAAACCAATGTCTGCTGTTCTCAAAGTAATTGGAGTCGGCGGCGGAGGCTGCAATGCTCTGGGAAGTATGATTGCCAGAGGATTAAATGGTGTTGAATATGTTGCCGTTAATACCGATGCACAGGTATTAGAAAGCAGCAAGGCTCATCACAAAATTCAAGTCGGAACAAATATTACACGTGGATTAGGTGCAGGTGCAGATCCTAACATAGGCAGAAAAGCTGTTGAAGAAGATCGCGAAAAAATTGCTGAAGTTCTTGCTGGCAGCGATATGGTTTTCATTACTGCAGGAATGGGTGGAGGTACTGGAACCGGTGGTGCACCAATAATTGCTTCTGTAGCACAAAGTATCGGTGCATTGGTAGTCGGTATTGTTACCAAACCATTCAAATGGGAAGGTAAAACCCGTATGATGAATGCAGAACAGGGAATTCAGGATTTCAGAAAACATGTCGATAGTCTGATCGTAATCCCCAATGAAAGAATATTAAGCATTCTTGATGGAAACATTAATGCATTTGCTGCTTTCGATAAACCTAATGAAGTGCTTTATGAAGCGACGAGAGGTATT